>NZ_JAKJJW010000020.1:0-63931 GCF_025669985.1 Brachybacterium atlanticum
TGCGTCGCAATCCTGCGCCTACCGCTCATCGCTCCTCCAGATCATCACCACCGATGCAGTGATCATCTGAAACCGCCCTATAGGCGCATCGGCACACCACGCGCCGGTACCTGACCATCGCCGCGACGCCGTCGCGAACGAGCCGAATGTGACCTGTGCCCGCTCGGTTCGCGCAGGCCTGGGCTGTCGGGTACTCTGATAATCGCTCTTCACGAGCGCTGGAGGATTCGCCTAGCGGCCTATGGCGCACGCCTGGAACGCGTGTTGGGTTAACGCCCTCGGGGGTTCAAATCCCCCATCCTCCGCCGGAGAAAGACCCCTGACCAGCGAGTACGCTCGCCGGGCAGGGGTCTTTCGGCATATGCGGCCGCCGTGGTCGCTCGGCCCGGGCACCGGCGGCCCTGCCCCTTCCCCCGCTCGTGGAACGCTCTCCCCTGGCGACTTGCCCGGATATCCTGCACACCAGCGGCGCGGTGGCAGTGCGGCGGCGGAGGCGAGGGGAACCAGATGTCGAACGCAGGATGGGGCGGCCCGGGAGACGGGGCCGGCCAGCACGGACAGGGGTCGGGCGGTCCCCAGGACGGCTCCGGGCATCCGAGCGGGCCGCAGAACTCCCCCGGTCAGGGCGGCGCCGGTCAGCCGCAGAACACACCACCGTGGGCCCAGCCTCCGCATCAGTCGGCTCCCGGCCCGCAGCAGCCCGCCGCCTCGCCGTCGGGCGGCCCGCCCCAGGGCCCGTGGCAGTCGCCGCAGTGGCAGCAGCCGCCGTCGCAGCCGTCCCAGGGCCCCGGCTACGGGCAGGGCCCCGGCGTGCAGCCTCCCGCCCCGCAGCGGAAGCGGCCGTGGGCGCTTCTCGCCGTCGCGGCCAGCTGCATCCTCGCGATGATCCTGGTGGTCGGCGGAGGGATCACCTTCCTCGCGCTGAACCGCGGGGGCCCGGAGCCCGTCGCCTCCGATCCCACGGCGACGTCGGAGTCGGTCGAGCCCAACGATTCCGAGGCCACCTCCGCCGAGGAGACCCAGACCACCGAGGCATCGGACTACTCGGAGTTCCATGTGCTGGGCCTGGGCGAGTTTCCGGAGGCGACGCCCGAGGAGCTCCTGGGCGTCATGCAGGACAACCCCCTCACCGAGGGCGGCCTGCCGGACGTGGGCGAGTGCGAGCTCCCCGCCACCCCGACCGCCCCCTCGAAGGAGCAGCTCCAGGCCGTGCTCGATGCGGCCTCCGGCTGCCTGAACCAGGTGTGGTCGGTCGCGAGCTCCGACCGCGGGCTGCCCTGGACCGCACCCGACGTGGTGGTCTACACCTGGCCGGACGTCCCCTCGTCCTCCAGCTGCGAGGCGGACACCTTCGACGAGGAGTTCCCGCGGATGTGCAACCTCGACTCCACGATCTACTGGCCCGTGGGCTACGGCACCGCGACGGACTTCGAGGACGAGGCGCACGTCCCCGGCGCCTACCAGTGGGACCTCGCCTACATGTACTCCAACGCCGCCGGCTGGAACAGCACGCTGGTGTTCTACCAGGGCGAGCTGCGCAACCAGTACGAGGACACCGATCAGGAGGCGTTCGACGACGCCTGGCGCCGCAACTCCCTGCAGTGGCTCTGCTGGGCCTCGGCCGCCTCGATGCAGGTCCCCGATGCCGCGCAGCCCACCCAGGAGCTGCGGGACGCGCTCGGCTCGCCCGACGCCTGGGAAGCCGGGGAGCCGCCGAACGACATCACGCCGGAGAACCGGGTGCGCTGGATCTCGGCGGGCTTCGACTCGGGGGGCGACCTCGCGAAGTGCAACACCTGGACGGCGGAGACCGAGACGGTCTCCTGAGCGGACGGCTCGGCCACGGCGCCGGGCGTCCGGCGGAGGAGCCGCCGACCACCGGCCCTGAGGGAAGGAGGACGATGAGCGATCAGCGCGGCGAGGCCGGAACCGGCTCCCCGGCGGACCCCGACCTCGAGGGCACCATCCGAGGCACACCCTCGGAATGGGCCCCGACCGATCACCGCCCGGGCGACGCCGCGCGGGCCGCCCCGGTCGGCTCCGGCGAGGACCTGCCCGAGGACGACACCATGCTGCGCGAGGAACCACCCCGGGAGGCCGACGGAAACGCGCTGGTCCACGAGGTCCCGCTCTCGGACTCCGACGACGACACCGTGGTGCGCCGCCCCGGAGGCGGGTTGTTCGACCCCTCCCCCGGCGGCAGACCCTTCCTGCCCGACACCGGCCCGATCCAGCGCTTCGACCAGCGACCCCGCTTCGAATACCCCGCCGCGTCGACCGCCACGCCGTCGGCCGCGCGATCGACCGGCACGCCGCCGCCCGTCGCGCAGCCGCAGGGGTCGCCCTCGCAGGGAGCGCAGCCGGCCGACGGGAGTCCGTCGGCCTCCTCCCCCACCCCGCCCGGCGCCCCGCCGGGCATCGACGCGACCGGTACGCGCCGGCGCGGACTGCTGGTGCCGGCGATCGCCTTCGGCTGCGCGATGCTCCTGCTGCTGGGAGTGGGCGGTGGCCTGACCGCCGTATGGCTCGGCAACCGCGACAGCGACCCCGACCCCGTCGCGGAGTCCTCGAGCAGCTCCGCCCAGGCTGAGCCCGGCGTCTGGCAGCCGCTCGAGGAGGGAGAGCAGCCCACCGGCACCGCCGACGACCTCGAGCAGGTCCTCGTCGAGAACCCGCTGCAAAAGGCGACGCTGCAGGCCCCCACCGACTGCGAGCTGCCGCCGGCCGACGGCGGCGCACTCGCACCGGAGGAGCTGACCGGCTATCTCGAGATCGGGGCCGCCTGCCTCGAGTCCAGCTGGGGCGAGGCGCTCGGCGCGGTCGGGGTCGAGTTCACCGGTCCCGACGTCGTCGTCTACACCATCGATGCGCTCCCCGAGGACTCGGCCTGTGATCCGGCGCGCTTCTCCGAGGCGACGCCCGTGGTGTGCCAGGCCGACAACACCCTGTACTGGCCCGCGGCGTGGGATCCCGGCTTCTCGAATACCGCCGCGGAGGAGGTGCCGCAGCTGTACATGTGGCACCTCTCCTACTCCTACGCGCTGTTCGCGATGAGCGCCGTCTCGCTGGACGACTACTTCGGGATGCTGCTGATCTCCCTGGCCGAGGAGCCGGAGCGCGCCGAGGAGTCCCAGCGCCGGTACGACCTGCAGGTCTCGTGCCTCGCCTCCGCGGCCGTCTACCGGATGCCCGAGGGGATCCGTCCCGCCGGCAGGGTGGAGGGCTTCGTGACCTCGGTCGATGCACAGGCCGCGCCCGCGACCGCCGGGGAGCCGAGCCCCGAGGCCCGTGCGGTGTGGGTGGGGCAGGGGAAGAACAGCGAGGGCGTGCTGCGCAGCTGCGACACCTGGTCCGCCGCGCCCGACGCCGTCGCCTGAGTCGACCGGCCGGCGCGCCGCCGCTGCGGCGCAGGATCCGTGGCCGTGCACAGTGCGGGCCGGGGCTTCGGGGCCGAGTGCGGAGCGGGGAGAGTTGCCGAGGCGCGCCGAGACGGTCGCCTCCGTCAGAACAGGGCCGGCTGCGGCATCGGGTCGAGGGCGGACGGCGGCGAGGTGGGCCGACGCGCGGACCCCCAGGCGAGGCGACGCTGCTCCGGCTGGTCCTCGTCCTCCCGCGCGTCCAGGCCGTGCCGCCGCAGCAGGGGCCGCATGCGCCGGGCCAGCTGGGCGCGGTAGCTCGCCGGGGCGTAGGAGGAGCTGCCGTAGAAGCGGCGGTACCCGGTGGCCAGGTGCGGGTGCTCGCGCTGGATCCACTCGAGGAACCACTCCTTCGCCCCCGGCCGCAGATGCAGCGCCCCGAACACGACGCGAGAGGCGCCCGCCTCGGCGATCCGGGCGAGCGCGTCGTCGAGCTGCGCGTCCGAGTCGGTCAGCCAGGGCATGATCGGCATCAGGAAGACGGTGACGGCGAAGCCGGCGTCGGCCGCGGCGCGCACGGTCGCGAGCCGGGCCGCGGTGGTGGGGGTGCCGGGCTCGACGGCCTTCTGCAGCGCGTCGTCGAACACGGCGATCGACATCGAGAGGTCCACGGGGACGCGCCGGGCGGCCTGCTCGAGCTGCGGCAGGTCACGGCGCAGCAGGGTGCCCTTGGTGAGGATCGACAGCGGCGTGCGCGACTCGGCGAGCGCGTCGATGATCCCGGGCATGAGCCGGTAGCGGCCCTCGGCGCGCTGGTAGGGGTCGGTGTTGGTGCCGAGCGCGACGAGGTCCCCGTTCCAGGAGCGACGGGCGAGCTCGGCCCGCAGCACCTCGGCGACGTTGACCTTCACGATCACCTGCTGGTCGAAGTCGGCGCCCGCGTCGAGGTCGAGATAGCGGTGGGTGCTGCGCGCGAAGCAGTACACGCAGGCGTGGGAGCAGCCGCGATACGGGTTCACCGTCCACTCGAAGGGCATCGAGCTGGCGGCGGGAACGCGGTTCAGCGCGGACTTCGCGGTGACCTCGTGGAAGGTGACGCCCTGGAACTCGGGCGTGGTCACGCTGCGCACCAGGCCCGACAGGCCCAGCAGCGCGGGCGCACCCGCCTGCCGCTCCGGCCCCGGGCCGATCTCCTGTCCGCTCCACCGCATGCCCGATAGTCGAACATGCGTTCGAACTGCAGTCAAGGCCGACGCGCACCGCGACCACCCGCCGCCCCTCCCCGCGGGACTAGCCTGGGACGATGGCGACCGATCCCACCCCGCAGAACGGAGCGCCCACGGCCGACGGCCCCGCGCCGCACGCCGCGCAGGCACCGCCCGCTCCGCCCGCACCGAGCGCCGCCGAGGAGGCGCTGTACACCGCACACGTGCGCAACCGCGGCGGCACTGCGGGAGAGGTGGTCATCGAGGGCGCCGGAGCCGTCGAGCTCGCCGCGACCGCGGCCGGCCCGGACGGCGCGATCACGCTGCCGACGGGCGGCCCGTCGGCCGAGGCGGCCGGGTTCGACCCCGAGCAGCTGCTGGCGGCCTCCTGGTCCACCTGTCTCGGCGAGACGCTGAAGGTGGTGCTGCGCGAGCACGGGCACCGGGTGGCGAGCCGGGTGAGCGTCGAGGTGGACCTGCTGCGCGATCCCGCCGGCGGCTACCGCTTCGCGCCGCGCGCGGAGATCGGGATCGACGAACTGCCCGCCGAGGAGGCGCAGGCACTGATCGAGGCGGCGCATGCCCGCTGCCCGGTCTCGAAGCTGCTCGCCGGCGGCGGGGACGTCTCGGTGACGAGGGTTCCGTGACGCACCGCATAACGCGCTGACCCGCCGGCTGGATAGGCTTGATTCACCTTTCCCGTCGGGCGCTCTCCATGTCGAGCCCGCTCACGGGCCCCCTCCCCCGAGAGCCGATGATCGAGTTCCGCCAGGTCAGCAAGACCTTCACCCAGGGCCGCACCACCGTGACCGCGCTGTACAGCATCGACCTGACGATCGCGGAGAACGAGATGGTCGGAGTGGTGGGCGAATCCGGCTCCGGCAAGTCCACCCTGCTGCGGCTGATCAACCATCTCGAGGCGCCCACCTCCGGCACCGTCCTGGTCGACGGCGAGGACCAGGGCGCCCTGTCGGCCCGCGCGCAGCGCGAGCGGCGGCGGGACATCGGCATGGTGTTCCAGCAGTTCAACCTGCTCGCGAACTCGACCGTCCTCGGGAACGTCGCCCTCCCGCTGCACATGCAGGGCCGGCGCGGCCGCGAGCGGGCGATGCAGATGCTCGAGTTCGTGCGGATGACCGGCCACCGGGACACGCATCCCGCACGCCTCTCCGGCGGCGAGAAGCAGCGTGTCGCCATCGCGCGGGCCCTCGTGACCCAGCCGCGGATCCTGCTCTGCGACGAGCCGACCTCGGCCCTCGACTCCGGCCACACGGGCGAGGTGATGGACGTGCTGCGCGCGGTGCGCGACGAGCTCTCCACCACGATCGTGCTGGTCAGCCACGAGCTGGAGACCGTGAAGAGCTCCTGCGAGCGGGCCGTCGTGCTCGAGCGGGGCCGGATCGCCGCGCTCACCGACATCACTCCCCCGCCACCGCGCGAGCGCACCGGCAGCTACGCGGAGCGCGCCGCGGAGTTCCTCGCATGAACGACCTGCTCGCGCGCCTCTCCGAGTACCGGGGCGAGATCATCACCTCGATCGTCGAGACCGGGTACATGATCGGCAACTCGCTGCTCGCGGCGGTGCTCGTCGGCCTGCCGCTGGGGACGATGCTGTACCTGGCCCGCCCCGACGGCCCGTACGAGCGGCGCTGGCTGCACACGGCGCTGAACGTCTACGTCAACGTGGTGCGCTCGGTGCCCTTCCTGCTGTTCGTGGTCGCGCTGATCCCCTTCACCCGCTGGCTGGTGGGGACCTCCTTCGGCACCACCGCCGCCTCCGTGCCGCTCGCCTTCGTCGCCGCCGCGCTCTACGCCCGCTTCTCGGAGCAGACCCTGCTGGACGTGCCCGAGCAGACCGTGGAGCTCGCCCGCTCCCTCGGTGCGAGCCCGCTGCAGCTGGTGACCCGCTTCCTGTACTCCGAGGCGCGCTCCGGTCTGGTGCTGAGCCTGACCACGGTGACGATCTCGATGGTCAGCTACTCCACGATCATGGGCGTCGTGGGCGGCGGCGGAGTGGGCGATTTCGCGATCCGCTACGGCTACCAGACCTACGAGTACGACCTCATGTACGCCACGATCGTGCTGATGATCGTGGCGGTGATGATCATCCAGGGCGCAGGGACGCTGCTCTCCCGAGCCCTGGACCAACGGGGGCGCTGACCGCGCCCCTCCGGCCGACGGGTCCGCCCGACGACCGCAGCGCTCGTGCCCGACAGCCGAGCAGCCCGCAGTCCCGCAGGCCCCGGCCTCACCTCCCCCGACCCCCACCTCCAGGAACGAGACATCCCGTGGCTCCCTCCGCTCGCCGCTCCCCCTCCCGCCGTGCCGAGGCGCCCCGGCCCGTCGGCAGCCCCTCCCCCTTCTCTCGCAGCGCCGTCCGCCCGTCCGGCGGCCTGCCGACCCGCCGCGCCGTCGGCCTGTCGGCCCTCGCCGGTGGCGCGGCGCTGGGCCTCGCGGCCTGCGGAGTCGGCGGCGGCTCCGACTCCGGTCAGGGCGGCGCGTCCGACGGCGGCGGCGACACCCTGATCAAGGTCGCCTCGCACCTCCCGCCGATGACCGACGTGGTCACCACCGCCGCGACCGTCGCCACGGAGGAGGGCTACACCGTCGAGCTCGTGCAGGTCAGCGACAACGTGCAGTACAACCGGCTGCTTGCCGACGGAGAGGTCGATGCGAACTTCGCCCAGCACGAGCCGTACATGACCACCTTCAACGAGGAGAACGGCACGGAGCTGGTGAAGCTCGCCGCGATCTACGACGCGAAGGTCGGCTACTACTCCAAGGCGTACACGAGCACCGAGGAGATCCCCGAGGGCGCGAAGGTCGCGATCCCGAACGACGTCTCCAACGAGGGGCGCGCGCTCGCGATCCTGCACGAGCACGGCCTGCTCTCCCTCCCGGAGGACGCCGGCTTCGAGGGGAGGGTCGCCGACATCGTCGACAACCCCCTCGCGCTCGAGTTCGTGCAGGTGGACCTGCTGAACCTCGCCTCCGCCTATGACGAGGACGGGATCGCGCTCGTCTACAACTACCCCACCTACATCTCGAAGGTGGGCCTGACCCCGGCCGACGCCCTGCTGCTCGAGGAGACGGTGGACCAGCGCTTCGCGATCTCGCTCGTCGCCCGCGAGGACAACAGGGACTCCGCGAAGATCCAGGCGCTGCAGCGGGCGATGACCTCCGATGCGGTGCGCACCTTCCTCGAGGACGAGCACAGCGCCACGCTGATCCCCTCGTTCTGACCGGTGCCGGGGATCAGGCTCGTCGTCATCACGCCTCTCAGCCCAGCGTCGCCGGGCGCTCCCAGGCCGTCCCGCGCACGTGCGTATCGAGGAAGCCGAGGAAGGTCTCGTACCAGACCTGCGCGTTGCCGCGCCCCTGGATCCAGTGCCCCTCGTCGGGGAAGTAGAGGTAGCGGTGGAGACTGCGGCCCTGCGCGTCGCGCGGGGTGGCGGAGTACTCGTGCAGGTCGTGCCAGAGGGCGTGACCCTGCGCGATCGGGACGCGGTAGTCCTTGTCGCCGTGGATGACGAGCATCGGCGCCACGATCTCGCCCACGAAGTCGCGCGGGTTGAAGCGCGCGTTCTGGGCGAGCATCGGCCGGTGCCAGGCGGCGTTGTCGGTGGTGCGGCCCATGGACTCGGTGTCCCACAGCGAGGCGTGGGTGACGATGCAGCGGAACCGGTCGCCGGTGTGCCCGGCGACCCAGTTGGCCATGTATCCGCCGTACGAGCCGCCGGCGAAGGCCGTGCGGGCCTCGTCGATGTCCTCGCGCGCGATCGCCCGGTCGGTGAGCGCCATGATGTCGGTGAACGGGGCGCCGCCGAGCTCGTGCTGGCCGCGGTCGATCATGGACTGGCCGTAGCCGGTGGAGATCGCGGGGTCCGGCAGCAGCACCGCGTAGCCGGCATCGACGAAGGGGCCGGGGTTCCAGCGGTAGGTCCAGGCGTTCCAGGAGCCCCAGGGGCCGCCGTGGGCGAAGACGACCAGCGGGTACGGCCCCTTGCCGTCGGGCACGCGCAGCCAGGCGCGCAGCGCCGTGCCGTCCTCGGCCTGCGCGGTGACCTCGGTGAGCGTGCCCGACTGGACGAGGGCGTCGGCCGGGTTCGGCAGCTCCTCGACGGCGCCGCTGCCGCGGTCGATCCGCACCGGGTGCGGGGCGACCCTGATGCCGGAGGCGGACGCGATGATCTCGCCGCCGGCGATGGAGAGACCGGAGAAGGCGAGGTCCTGGCCGGGGCCGCCGGCGAGGCGGCGCGGCGCGGCGTCGCTGACGTCACCGATCCAGACGGAGCCGCGACCGGTGTCGTCGGAGGTGGCGACCAGGGTGTTCTCGTCCAGCCAGACGGGGTCGACCCAGTGGTCCAGCTCGGGCCAGACGGGAGCGGACTCGCCGGTGGCGAGGTCGAGCAGCTCGACACCTGCGTGGAGCGAGGCGGCCTGCGTCCAGTGGCGGTGGCGGCCGATGAGGACCAGGTCGCCGGAGGGGCTGAACTCGCCGGGGCCGTACTCGATCTCGTTCGAGCCCTCCCGCAGCAGTCGCGGTGGCTGGGCACCGACGAGGTCGAGGAGGTAGAGGTCGGTGACGGCGAGGCGGTCGTCGCGGGAGTCGGCCATGGCGACGAGGGCCTGCTCACCGGTGCGGTCCGCGGTCCAGGCCTCGAGGCGTCCGGGCGGCATGGTGACGTGGCGGAAGTGGAGGACCTGGGTGGGGGCGTCCTCGTCCGCGTCGGCCCCGTCGGCCGAGGGCGCGGCGGTGCGTTCGGCGTCGGCGAGGTCCTCGGGCAGGGCGGCGATGGCGAGGACCGGGCGGGTGGGGCCGAGGTCGTGATCCCAGTAGCGGGTCGGGAAGCCGGTGTGGAAGGCGGCGCTGACCTTGGCCTTCTTCCGCGTCGCGGTGAGCTCGGCGTGCTCGGCCTCGTCGGCCGCCTGGGAGTGGATCTCGAGCTCGGTGACCAGGTGGCGTCCGGCGACGACGAGGCCGCCGAATCCGCCAGGACGGTTCGCGAGCTCGCGCGCCTCGCCGCGGGCGGGCAGCGCCCAGAGCTGCGGGTCCTCGGACTCCTCGCCGTCCTCGCCCGCGCGCTTCGCGGTGAAGTAGGTGGTGCCGTCCTCGGCGAGGGCCACGGCGCCGACGGAGGCGCTTCCGCGGGTGAGCGGGAGCAGGCGGTCCCCGTCGATCTCGACCAGGGAGCCGCGATAGGAGGTGCCCTTCTGGTCTAGGCCGGAGACCTTCGCCACGATCCTGCCTCCCTCGGTGGTCTCGAGGGCGGCCAGTCGGGTCGCGTCCAGCAGGGTCTCGATGCTCGTGGAGGTCATGGCTCGCCATCCTCGCACCTGCCCGTCGTCCGGTGGGCACTGACGCGCAGACCGCGGGCTCGCCGGGGTCCACAGGGCCCGCTCCGAGGCGACCGGGATCACCCCGTCCTTGCCAGCTCGTCCGAGATAGTTTAAATTTGCAGCATCTTCTCGGCGGGTCCGGCGGAACCTCGCCACTGCCCTCCCGGATGCCCGCGACGCACCTCAAGGAGCCTGCCATGCAGTTCGGAATCTTCACCATCGCCGACATCACCCCCGATCCCATGACCGGGAAGGTGCCCACCGAGAACGAGCGCCTGAGGAACATGATCGAGATGGGCAGGCTCGCCGAGCAGGTGGGCCTGGACGTCTTCGCGATCGGCGAGCACCACAACCCGCCCTTCGTCACCTCCTCCCCCACCACCACCCTCGCCTACCTCGGCGCGCAGACCGAGAAGATCATCCTCTCCACCGCGACCACACTAATCACCACCAACGACCCGGTGAAGATCGCCGAGGACTACGCGATGCTGCAGCACCTCACCGGCGGCCGCATGGACCTCGTGATGGGCCGCGGCAACACCGGCCCGGTCTACCCCTGGTTCGGGCAGGACATCCGCAAGGGCATCGAGATCGCGATCGAGAACTACGACCTGCTGCGCCGACTGTGGACCGAGGACGTCGTGAACTGGGAGGGCCAGTTCCGCACCCCGCTGCAGCAGTTCACCTCCACCCCGCGCCCGCTGGACGGCGTCGCGCCCTTCGTGTGGCACGGCTCGATCCGCTCCCCGCAGATCGCCGAGCAGGCCGCGTACTACGGCGACGGCTTCCTGCACAACAACATCTTCTGGCCCATGAGCCACACCAAGCAGATGGTGCAGCTGTACCGCGAGCGCTACGAGCACTACGGCCACGGCAAGGCGCACCAGGCCTACGTGGGCCTCGGCGGCCAGGCGTTCATGCGCAAGAACTCCCAGGACGCGTGGAACGAGTTCCGCCCCTACTTCGACAACGCCCCCGTCTACGGCGGCGGCCCCTCGATGGAGGATTTCACCGCGCAGACCCCGCTGACCGTCGGCTCCCCCGAGCAGGTCGTGGAGCGCTACCTGACCATGGCCGACCACGTCGGCGACTACCAGCGCCAGATGTTCCTCCTGGACCACGCGGGCCTGCCGCAGAAGACGGTCCTGGAGCAGATCGAGCTGCTGGGCACCGAGGTCGTCCCCGTGCTGCGCCGCGAGCTCGAGGCCCGCAAGCCCGCCGACGTCCCCGAGGCGCCCACCCACGCCGCCCGGGTCGCCGCCGCCGAGGCCGAGCGAGGCGCCTTCGACGACAGCTACAAGTTCGAGACCGGCGACAACTGGACCGGCCTGCGCGCCGAGGACGCCCGCCGCTGACCGGGCGCGGCCATCCGGGCCCGACGACCCCTGCGGTCGACCCCGGGCCGCCGTCCACGCAGCTTTTGCTGCCCGGAGGACCGATGCTCGGCCCGCCATCGGTCCTCCCGGGCGCAAAAGCTCCCGCCACGCTCCGCCCCATGCCCCCCGCCGCCCGGCGCTCCCCGAGAGGACTCCCCATGACCGACACGTTCCGCCTGCTCGCCCTGTCCGCAGGGCTGTCCACTCCGAGCTCCACGCGCATGCTCGCCGACCAGCTGACCCGTGAGGCGTCGGCCGCGCTCGGGGCCGACGGCTCCGCGGTCGAGGTGACCACCGTCGAGCTGCGGGAGTACGCGCACGACCTCACCGATGCGCTGCTGACCCGCTTCCCCAGCGAGCGCCTCTCGACGGCGAGGGAGAAGGTCCGTGCGGCCGACGCCGTCATCGCGGTCACCCCGATCTTCAACGCGGGACCGGCCGGGCTGTTCAAGACGTTCTTCGACGCGCTGGACATCGAGCTGTGGAAGGACAAGCCGGTGCTGCTCGGCGCGACCGCCGGCACCGCCCGCCACTCCCTCGCGATCGACTACGCGGTCCGCCCGATGTTCGGCTACCTGAAGGCGGATCTCGTGCCGACCTCCGTGTTCGCGGCCTCGGCGGACTTCGGCGCGGACACCGAGGGCCAGGCCGACGAGCAGCCCCTCGCGGCGCGGGTGCGTCGCGCGGCGGACGAGCTCGCGACGATGCTGCGGACCAGTGGCGGGACGGCGCTCCCGGCCGCCAGGTTCGTGGCCGACGGCGCTGCGGCCGACGGCTCCGCCGAGACGCAGGCCGTCGAGGACGCGTCGGCCGACGCCGCTCCCGCACGCCCCGCCCTGGACCCCGAGTTCGCCGACTTCGTGCCGATGGGCGACCTGCTGCCCCGCCGCTGATCCGGCACGGCACCTCGACCGGCCCGGGACCGTCACGGCCCCGGGCCGGTCTGCGTCTCGCCGGCGGTGAGGCGACGGGCTTCGGCTGACCTGATCCGCCCGTTCGCCGCGTGCCCAGATCGAGGCGGCCCTACGCTGAGCGCAGACGGCCCGCGGATCGCCGCGAACCCCACCGGGAGGAGCCCCGATGAAGTACATGCTGATCATGCGCGCGACCGATGCCGCCCTCGCCGCGAGCGCCGAGGTGGACTTCGAGGAGGTCGTCAACCAGATGGGCACCTACAACGAGGCGATGCACGATGCGGGAGTGCTCGCAGGCGGCGAGGGACTCACCGACGCGGGCGCGGAGGAGAACTTCGTGCTCGACTTCTCCTCCACCCCGCCCACCCTCTCCGAGGAGCCCTACGGGCCGACGGAGTCCCTGTTCAACGGGTTCTGGATCCTCCAGGTCGCCTCGCGCGATGAGGCCCGGCAGTGGGCGGAGCGCTGCCCGCTCGGCCCCGGCATGAAGCTCGAGGTGCGCCGGATCCACGGCGACGAGGAGATCGCGGAGCTCGTCTCGGAGGACAACGAGTACCTCGCCAAGGAGAAGGTCTGGCGGCAGGACGAGGCCGAGCGGGCGCAGCGCGAGGGCTGATCCGGGCGGCCGGCCCCTCGGTTCCGACCCGTCGGGCGCCTGCCTTCCGGCCGCGTCGGACCGGACCCCACAGGTGACCCGTCGGGCACTTCGCGGAACTGCGATAGCCTGATAGCAACCGCTTTCCCGTCTCGTCGAGATCGGAGGGATCGCCATGATCCGCCCGGGCCTGTGCTCCGTCACCTTCCGCTCCCTGCCGGTCGAGGAGGTGGTGCGCCACGCCGCCTCCGCCGGACTCGAGGGCATCGAGTGGGCCGGGGACGCGCACGTCCCGCCCGGCGACCTCGACGCGGCCACCCACGCCCGCACCGTCACCGAGGAGGCGGGCCTCGCGGTCACCTCCTACGGCTCCTATCTCACGTTCGTCGGCTCCGACGAGGAGGTGCACGCCGCGGGCGGGGCGGTGATCGCCGCGGCCCGCGCGCTCGGCGCCCCGCGGATCCGGGTGTGGGCGACCCGCACCGGCTCGGCGGAGACCTCCGCCGAGGACCGCGCCGTCACCGTCGGCCGGATCCGGGAGCTCGCCGACCGCGTCGCCGCCCACGGCCTGGAGCTCGGGCTCGAGTTCCACGGCGGCACCCTCACTGACGAGATCGGCTCGACCCTGCGCCTGCTGGACGAGGTGGGACGGGCGAACGTGCTCACCTACTGGCAGCCCCATCAGGACATGCCCGTCGAGCCGGCGCTGGACACGCTGCGCCGAGCGCTGCCCCGCACCTCCACGATCCACGTCTTCTCCTGGTGGCCGGGCCACGAGCGCCTGCCGCTCGCCGAGCGCTCGGACCTGTGGGAGCCGGCCTTCGCGGTCCTCGCCGCGAACGGTGCGGACCGCGATGCGATGCTGGAGTTCGTGCCGGGCGACGACCCCGCGCTGCTGCCCCGCGAGGCGGACACCCTGCGCACCCTGATCACCGCCGGAGAGGAGCTCGCGCGATGAGGACCCGGCTGGCGATGCCCGAGGGTCTGCAGGACAGGATGTTCTCCCCCGCTCAGCGGGAGCGTCTCGCGGAGATCACCGGCATCGACGTCTCCCGCACCGTCCCCGACCTCGCCGCCGCGCCGGGCGAGGAGCTCGCCGAGGTGGAGGTGCTGGTCACCGGTTGGGGCTCTCCCGCCGTCGACGCCGCGGCGCTCGCGCGGATGCCGCGCCTGCGCGCCATCGTGCACACGGCCGGCACCGTGCGCTCCGTCGTCACCGACGCCGTGTGGGACAGGGGCGACATCGTGGTGACCTCCGCGACCGAGGCGAACGCCGTCCCGGTCGCCGAGTACGCGCTCGCCCAGATCCTGCTCGCCGGGAAGCGGACCCTCGCCCAGCAGGCCCGCTACCGGCGCGAGCGCACCGTCGGCACGGCCACGGCGGCCGATCCCGGGATCGGTAACCACGGCGGGGTGGTCGGCCTGATCGGCGCCTCCCGGATCGGAACGCTGGTGGCCGAGCACCTGCGCCGCTTCGACCTCGAGGTGCTGATCACCGACCCCTTCGCGAGCGCCGAGCGGATCGCGGAGCTCGGCGCGAGGAAGGCCGAGCCGGAGGAGCTCTACGCCCGCAGCGACGTGGTGAGCCTGCACGCCCCGGGCGTGCCCTCGACGCAGGGCATGGTCACCCGCGAGCTGCTCGGCCTGATGCGCGAGGGCACCACCTTCCTCAACACCGCCCGGCCCGCGCTGGTGGACATCGACGCGCTGCGGGACGAGGTGCTCTCGGGACGGCTCAGCGCGGTCCTGGACGTGCACGACGACCTCGCCGACGACGACCCGCTGTGGGAGGCGGAGCTCGCGCAGCTCACCCCGCACATCGCGGGCTCCCAGGGCAACGAGCTGCACCGCATGGGCGAGGCCGCGCTCGAGGAGCTGCGACGCCTCTCCGCCGGGGAGCCGCCGCGCTATCCCGTGGACGGGAGCCGCCGGGACTCCATGGCCTGACCCGCATCCCGACCGGGATCACGTTCCCCGACCTGCCGTGCCGGCCTCGCGGCCGTGATCGCCTCGTTATGCTGGCCCTCCCGGGACAGCGTTTCCCACCCCACTCGTCGACCCTCCCTGGCAGCCCTGCCGGACCCACCCGTCGGACCCGTCGGACCGCTCCGGTGCGCACCGCCCGGACGATCGCCGACGGGAGGACCGCCTCACCACGAAGGAGCCCCCGATGCCCGCCGTGCGCCTCAGCGACGTCGCCCAGGATGCGGGCGTCTCGCTCGCCACCGCCTCCCGCGTCCTCAACGGCTCGACCCGCGTGCCCGGCAAGGAGGTCGCCGAACGGGTGCGCGCCTCCGCGGACCGCCTCGGCTACGTCCCCAACGCCCAGGCCCAGGCCCTGGCCCGCTCCCGCTCGGGGCTGATCGGCCTGGTCGTGCACGACCTCGCCGATCCGTACTTCGCGACCATCGCGGGCGAGATCCAGCAGCAGCTGTTCGCCTCGCAGTCCCAGGTGCTGCTCACGCAGACCGATCGCCGGATCGACACCGAGGTGCGGGCGCTGCGCTCCCTGATAGCCCAGCAGGTCGACGCGCTCGTGCTGGTCGGCACGCACCGCTACGGCACCGAGGACGACACCGCGATCAGCACGCTGCTGCAGGGCTTCGAGCGCAACGGCGGGAAGGTCGTGGGCCTGGGCCAGTCCCTCGGCGTGGGCCGCACGATCATCTCCGACGACGCCGCGGACTCCCACGAGCTCGCCACCGCCCTGGTCGTCGAGGGTCATCGGCGCTTCGCCGTGGTCGAGGGCATCGCCGGGATCCCCTCGGCCGGCTCCCGCACCAGCGGCTTCATCGCCGCGCTGACGGAGGCGGGGATCGAGCCCGAGCTGAGCATCGCCGCGGACCTCACCCGCGACGGCGGGCTCGAGCTCGCCGCCCGCGTCCAGGAGCATCTCGAGGGAGCCGTCGGCACCGGCCAGGGCCCGCTGTGCCTGTTCGCGCCGGCCGACGTGATGGCCCTCGGCGCGCTCGGCGAGCTGCGCCGTCGCGGCCTGGACGTGCCCGGCCAGGTCGCGGTCGCCGGCTTCGGCGGGGTCACCGCCGCGGCGGACGCGAATCCCTCGCTGACCACGATCGCGCTGCCGCTGTCGGAGATGGCCGCACAGGCGACGGCGTGGGCGCTCGAGGGCGTCGCCCCCGCGCACCGGTCGGGGGACGGGGCGGAGGCCGCGAGCGGCTCCGACGAGGAGCCATCGGCCGAGGGCGCGGCCGACCCGGTGCGCGAGGTGCGGGTGCGCGGGGATGTGGCGCTGCGCGAATCGACGAAGATCGCACCCCGCTGACCGCGAGACACGAGACCGCCTCCGGGCACCGCCCCCGGTCCTCGGCCCCGAAGTTCGCTCCCGCCCGCCCGGCACACGCCACGAATAAGCCGACGGGAAGCACCGCCGACGTCAGGCAGTCGAGGCGTGGCCCTCGGCCTCGGGGACGCGACGGCGCAGCGTCAGCAGCGCGGCCGCCGCGGCGAGCACCGCGGCGCCGGTGGTGATCACGCCCAGCGGCAGGATGCTCTGCGAGCCCGCGATCCCGACGAACGGGGCCGCGAGGCTCCCGAAGCCGTAGCGGGCGGTGCCCAGGATCGAGCTGGCGGTCCCGGCCATCTGTGGGTACTCCTCCAGTGCGAGTGTGGTCCCCGCCGGGGAGGCGAACTGGGCTCCGGAGGCGAGCAGGAACAGCGAGGCGATCACCACGGCGAGCGGCATCGGCACCACCCCGGCCAGGAGCAGGCCCATGCATCCGGCGCCCGTCAGTCCGATCCCGAGGAACAGCGCGCCGTGCACGTTCCACCGCCCGGCGGTGCGGCCGCCGAGCCAGCCGAAGAGCACCCCGCCCGCGGAGTTCAGCGCGAACGCCGCCGCGTACCACTGCGGGGACAAGCCGTAGATCTCCTGGAGCACGAAGGTGGAGCCCGCGAGATACGAGAAAATCGCCGCGAAGACGAAGCCCTGCGTGAGCACGGCGCCGACGAACACCCGGTCCGCGACGAGGATCCGCGGCGCGGAGCCGGTGCGGCGCAGCCCGCCCGCGGTGCGCCGCTCGGGCGGGAGCGTCTCGGTGAACAGCGTCGCGGACATCAGCAGCAGGACGAGGCCGACGAGGGCGAGGAACCCGAACAGGCCGCGCCAGTCCATGAACGTGTTCAGCAGCCCGCCGACCATCGGGCCGACGATCGCGGCGGTGGGACCGGCGACCGCGAGGCGGCCGTAGAACCGGATCAGCTCGCGACCGTCGAAGATGTCGCGCCCTGCGGCCTGGGCGATGACGATGCCGACGCCGCCGGCGAGGCCCTGTACGAAGCGGGCCGCGACCAGCACCTCGATGCTGGGGCTCAGCGCGCACAGGGTCGAGGTGAGCACATAGGCGGCGACTCCGATCAGCAGAATGCGGCGACGTCCGTGCTGATCGGAGACGGGACCGGCGAGCAGCTGCCCGGCGGCGAGGCCCAGCAGGCAGGCGGTCACGGTGAGCTGGGCGATCGAGGTGGTGGCCTCGAGCCCCCGGGTCAGCGCGGGCAGCGCCGGCAGGTAGAGATCCATCGAGATGGGCCCGAAGACCGTCAGCAGCAGCAGGATCCAGGGCAGGGCCTGGGACACAGCAGGCACCGACGGGGCGGGACGGGTGGCGGTCACGGCAGGCGGGGACCTTTCCTCGCGCAGGCGATGGGGACGGATCGAGTCCACCACCCCCTGGTCCCGCGAGCCAGGCCCTGGCAGGGCACCCCGGCGGCGACAAGGGCCCGCGCACCTGGTCGTGCACCTGCCCGCTCCTGCCAGCCCCTCCCCCCGCCGTCGGCGCGCCGACGCTGCGCTCCGGAGTCATCCGGTCCTGCACGGGCGCATAGCCGCACGACGTGGCAATATCGCCAGATCGTGCTGCCCAGCGCCCGTCCAGGACACGGCCCGGCCACCCCGGTTCCCGGTGGCCCGGTTCCAGGCGCCCCGGACAAGCACTGCCTCACGCGTACGGCAGCACGAGCTCCTGGTACCGCTCGGCGATGATCCGTGCGGACTCCTCGGCGGGGGTCGCCCAGACGTCCTCGTTGAAGATCTCCACCTCAATGTCGCCGGTGTAGCCGGCCGCGGCGATCATGCGGGTGATCGCCGGGAAGTCGATGAAGCCGTCGCCCATGTAGCCGCGGGAGTGCAGCGGCTCGGCGGCGAGCGGCAGGTTCCAGTCGCACACCTGGTAGGCGAGCAGACGGTCCGACGCCGCGGCGCGCTGGATGGCGCGCTCGAGGTACGGGTCCCACCACACGTGGTAGGTGTCCACGACGACGCCGACGGCGGAGCTGCCGGAGGCCTCGGCGATGTCGAGGGCCTGATCGATGGTGGAGAGCACCGCCCGGTCGGCGGCGAACATCGGGTGCATCGGCTCGAGAGAGAGGCTCACGCCGCGCTGCTGGGCGTAGGGGGCCAGCTCGGCGATCGCCTCCGTGACCCGGGACCGGGCGCCGACGATGTCCTTGTCGGCACGGTCCACGCCGCCGACGACCATGACCAGGGTGGGGGCGCCGAGCGCGGCCGTCTCGTCGATGGCCCGTCGGTTGTCGGCGAGCGCCGCGGCACGGTCCGCCTCGGCGGAGGCGGTGAGGAACCCGCCGCGGCACAGGGAGCTGACACGCAGCCCGGCATCGTCCACGCGGCGGCGCAGCGCGTCCAACCCCACCTCCTCGACGTCCTGACGCCAAAGGCCGACGGCTTCGATGCCGCGGGAGGTCGTCGCCTCGAGGAACTCCTGCACCGGCGTGGTGCGGAAGGTCCAGCGGTTCAGGGACAGCCGTGGCACCGTGGCGGCAGCCTCGGCGTCGATGGCGGTCGAGCTGGCCTGTGTGGTCATGCGGCGTCTCCCGTCCGTGCGGTCCGCGATGCGGCGGCGTCCTCGCTCGCGGCGGTCGCCCCGCCCGAGTCCGCCGCGCTGTCGGTGGCGGAGTCGATCTCGTAGCCGGCCAGTCGCAGCATCCCGTGCCAGCGCTCGGCGGCGAGCGCCGGGTCCTCGAGGTTGCCGGTGGTGGCGGCGAGCTCGACGGTGCGCGAGAGGTGCGGGAGGCTGCGGGCGGAGTGCATGCCGCCCACCATGGTGAACGCCTGCTGGTGGCCGTTCAGCCAGGCCAGGAACGCGACTCCGGTCTTGTAGTGGTAGGTCGGGGCGGAGAAGACGTGCCGCCCCAGCTGCTCGGCGGCGTCCAGGATGCGCCGCGCCTCGTCCACGTCGCCGCGATCCAGCGCCTGCACGGCGGCGGAGGCGGCGGGAGCGGTCGCGGCGAAGGCGCCGAGCAGCGCGTCGGAGTACTCCCCGCGCACCTGCTGCTCGTCGGCCGCGGTCGTCACGGTGCCGTCGCCGACGATGAGGTGGGAGAAGTGGAAGTCGTCGCCGGTGAGCATGCGCACGCCCTCGGGGAGACGCTCGCGCACGGCGATCTCGGCGGCGTCGTCCAGCAGGCTCATCTTCACGCCGCGGATGCGGGAGGGATCGGCCTCGATGATGCGCAGGAGCGTGTCGGCGCCGGCAGCGGGGTCGTCGCTGCCGAAGTAGCCGGCGAGCTGCGGGTCGAAGACGGTGCCGAGCCAGTGCAGGACCACCGGGGCGGTCGCCTCGGCGAGGACGCGGCGGTAGACGTCCTCGTAGTCCGCGGCGGAGCGCGCGGTGCGGGCGAGGTGGCGGGAGGCCATGAGCACGGCGCCGGCGCCGGCCTGCTCGGTGGCGCGGAGCTGCTCGACGTAGGCCTCGACGATCTCGTCGAGGCTGAGGTCCTGCTCGGCGCGCTGATCGGTGCTGACCCCGGCGACGACGAGGTCGCTCACCGTCGCGCCCGCGGGGAACACGGCGGCGATCTCGGGGTCCTCGAGCGCGGCACGGGCGGCGTCGGCGGTGCGGGCGATGAGCTCGCGGGTCGCGGCGGGGTCCAGGCCCATGCCGCGCTGGGCGGTGTCCATCGCGTCGGCCACGCCGAGCCCGCGCGACCACATGGTGCGGCGGAAGGCGAGGGTCGCGTCCCAGTCGATCTGCGCCGGGGCGCCGGGGGTGTTGTCGCCGTGGACCAGCGGGACCACGTGCACCGCCGCGTACACGACGCGGGAGCGCAGCGGCGCGGTGGGGCGAGCGAAGGCGGGGGTCTCGGCGAGCGGGATGCGGCGCAGGGCGCCGTCCTCGTCGAGGAGGGCCAGCTGCAGGTCGTTCATGGCGCTCACACCTCCGTCAGCGGGTCGAGGGAGATGCGGCGGCCCTCGGCGGAGCTGGCGAGACCAGTCTCGGCCAGGCGCACGCCGCGGGCGCCGGAGAGGAAGTCGTAGGGGTACGCGCGGCCCTCGGCGTAGCTGGCGAGGAAGTCCTCCCACTGCACCTTGAAGCCGTTGTCGAAGCCGTCGGGCCCGGCGTTGTCGGGGACCTCGATCCAGTCGTCGTAGTAGTTGTGGGGATCCTTGACGTCGGGGTTCCACACGGGCTTCGGGGTCGCCTCGCGCGGCTGGATGTGCGCGCCGTGGAGCCCGACGACGGCGGAGCCCTTGGTGCCGTCGACCTGGAACTCGACGAGCTCGTCGCGGTGGACGCGCACGTCCCAGCTGGAGTTCATCTGCACGACGGTGCCGCCTTCGAGGCGGAAGACGCCGTAGGCGGCGTCGTCGGCGGTGGCGGTGTACTCCTGGCCCTTCTCGTCCCAGCGCGTGCCGATGTGGGTGGCGGTCTGGGCGTAGACATCCTCGATGCGGCCGAAGAGCTCCTCGATGACGTAGTTCCAGTGCGGGAACATGTCCGCGACGATGCCGCCGCCGTCCTCGGAGCGGTAGTTCCAGGAGGGGCGCTGGGCGGTCTGCCAGTCACCTTCGTAGACCCAGTAGCCGAACTCGCCGCGCACGGAGAGGATCTCGCCGAAGAAGCCGGAGTCGATCAGGCGGCGCAGCTTGAGCAGGCCGGGGAGATAGAGCTTGTCGTGGACGACGCCGTTGACGACGCCGGCCGCCTTGGCCAGGCGGGCGAGCTCGAGGGCGTCCTCGAAGGATTCGGCGGTGGGCTTCTCGGTGTAGATCGCCTTGCCGGCGGAGATCGCCTTCTTGAGGTTCGCCACGCGCAGGTTCGTCACCAGCGCATCGAAGTAGACCTCGTAGTCCGGGTTCGCGAGCGCCTCGTCGACGTCGGTGGTCCAGTTCTTCAGGCCGTGGCGCTCGGCGATCGTGCGCAGCTTCTCCTCGTTGCGGCCGACGAGCAGCAGGTCCGGCATGAGCCGGTCGCCGCCCTCGAGCTCGACGCCGCCCTGGTCGCGGATCGCGAGGAGGGAGCGGACCAGGTGCTGGCGGTAGCCCATGCGCCCGGTCGCGCCGTTGACGATGATGCCGATCCTGCGTTCTGCCATGTGGCTGCTCTCCTTCGAGGTCACAGGGCCGCAGTCGCGGCCCGCCGCGGTGGTAACCGCTTTCCGTTCTCATCGATTAGACCACGGAGGCGTGCGGCCAGGCAAGCGCACACCTGCGTCCACCCCGCCGCCCGCCGCCTCCTCGCCGGGAGCGACAGGACGAGGCGGCCGTTGCATGTCACGGAACGCCAGCGGCGGAGGTCCGCACGAACCATCGGTGACATTCCCGGAGTCTCGACCTGCAACGATGCAACCTTGCTGGCCCGACGCACGTGAACCCCTCAGCGCAGGCAACTGGCGGCAACTCGTGTCCGTTCTTTGCAGGGGCGAATAGGAAAGCACTTACCCGACGATTTCGGGACGGCGCCGGCCGGGCCGCCCCCCACACAGGGAACGAGACCCACCGCGACGGAGCAGTGCTCGGCCCGAGCCTGCCGGCTTCGCACGACGACGTGGGGCCGCAGGATCGATCTGCTCCCGCCGCCTCCCACCGGCCCAGCACGGAGCAATGGATGCTCCGAGGAAGGTTGCACCATGCCACTCTCCCGACGAGGACTGCTCGCCGCCGGCGGCGCCACCGGAGTCGCCGCGGCGCTCAGCGCCTGCGGATTCAGCGGGATCGGCGCCGCGGAGCGCAACGAGCTCTCGCTCATCACACCCCTCTTCGAGGACGCCGAGGGCAAGGTCGCCCTCGAGCAGACCATCGCCGGGCCCTTCCTCGGGAGCCACCCCGACCTGGAGATGAGCGTCGACTACATCCCCTGGGACCGCCTGAACGAGAAGCTCTCCACGGCCTTCGCCGGCGGACTCGTGCCCGACGTGATCATGTCGGGCGTGGGCTGGACCCCGCCGTTCGCCGAGAAGGGGATCTTCGGCGAGCTGCCGGAGGACGTCCTGGACGACCTCGCCGTGCACGAGCGACTGCTGGACGCCTGCCGCTTCGACGGGAAGCTGTTCGCGCTCCCCTTCCAGATGGAGGGACGCTTCCTCGCCTACCGCCGCGCACCGCTCGAGGAGCGCGGGATCTCCGAGGACCAGCTGCCCACCTCCCTCGAGGAGCTGCGCGAGATGGGCAAGGAGCTGCAGGGCGGGGACCTCGTCCCCTTCGACCTGTTCTCCAACAACATCCGCCAGACCTGGATCCACCTGATGGCGGCGTACGGCGGATCCCTGTTCTCCGAGGACGGCACCCAGGTCGCCTTCGACGACGGCACCGGAGAGGCGGCGATCGAGTACCTGATCACGCTCATCGAGGACGGATCCACCCAGTTCGGTCTGCGCTGGGCCCAGGGCCAGCCCCGCCCGATCCAGCAGGAGCGGGTGGCGATGGAGCTGCTGAACAACTCGGTGTGGCCCACCCTCTCGGAGCAGACCCCCGAGCTGGTCAACGAGGAGAACATGGGCCTGTTCCTGCTCCCCGGCGACGCCGGCATGGATCCGGTCATGTTCCTCGGAGGCACGCTCATCAGCATGTCCGGGACGACGAACAAGCCGGAGGTCACCCAGGAGTTCCTCCACCACGCGCTCACGCCGGAATCCCTCATCGCCGCCTCGCGCCACGGCGGCCGTGCCCCCGGCGTGACCGAGCTCCCGGACGACGACGTCGTCGGAGCCAACCGCTTCACCAGCTACACGCTCGAGAACCTCGACTATGCAGGCGCCGCGGAAGGCGGCAGCCCGGCCTGGATGGAGATCCGCGATCAGGTGGGCCCCCAGGTCGAGGCCGCGGTCACCAGGGCGCAGAGCCCCGCCGAGACCATCGCCGAGCTCAAGCGGATGACCGAGGAAGCACTCCAGCGCATCTGACCCCGCGCACGACGCCGACATCACGCGGACGGACCCTCCTCGCCGCCGCCCCCACGAATCGGAGACCCCATGACCCTCACTCGGACACCGCCGTCCACCACGACGGAATCGACACCGACACGACCGCCGAAGCAGCCGGGCCGCTCGGGCCCGCGCCGCTCCGAGTCCCGCTGGGGCCTGCTGCTCGCCGCACCCGCGGCGCTGCACATCCTGGTGTGGACCGGCATCCCGGTCCTCGCGGCCTTCGTGCTCAGCTTCACCGACTACGACATGATCGAGCGCCCCTCGTTCATCGGGGTCAGCAACTACATCGAGCTGCTGGGCGACACGATCTTCTGGAAGGGCATCCTCAACAACCTGATCATGGCCGTGATCGGGATCCCGATCTCGATGCTGATCGCGCTCGTGCTCGCCGTGCTGCTGAACCGCGGCCTGCGCGGGGAGGGCCTGTTCCGGACGCTGGTGTTCCTGCCCCACGTCACCGCGACCGTGGCGGTCGCGATGATCTGGCTGTGGATCTACGCCCCGACCGGCAACGGCCTGGCGAACATGGCGCTGTCGGTCTTCGGCATCGGCCCGCTGGACTGGCTGACCGAGGCGGACCTCGCTCTGCCCGCCGTGATCGTCGTGACCATCTGGCAGGGCATCGGCCTGAAGATGCTCATCTACCTGGCCTCCCTGCAAGGCATCTCCCAGGAGATGTACGAGGCCGCGGAGATCGACGGCGCCGGGCCGGTGCAGAAGTTCTTCCGCATCACGGTGCCGATGCTGAAGCCCGCGACGTTCTTCGTCCTGGTCACCTCGATCATCGCGAACTTCCAGGTGTTCGACCTGGTCTACAACCTGACCTCGGGCGGCCCGGCCAACTCCACCACCGTCGTCACCTACGAGATCTACCAGACCGCCTTCCAGCAGTTCCGCATGGGCCTGGCCACCGCGCAGTCCGTGGTGCTGCTGCTGATCCTCGTGGTGCTCACGATCATCTCCCGCAAGCTCGTCGGAGGGACCGACAATGACTGACACCGCCGTCACCACACCGCCGAGCGCACCCCAGCCCTCGGCAGCGGGGCCCGCTCGTCCTCCGCGGCGGAGCATGCGCAGCCGCCGACGGACCGGCGAGATCATCACGACCGTCGCCCTGGCGATCGTGTCGCTCCTGATGGCCGCTCCGTTCATCTGGATGTTCCTCACCTCTGTCCGCTCCCCCGAGGAGCTCGCGAGCAGCGAGATGGGCCTTCTCCCGGAGACCTGGGAGTGGGGCAACTACGTCGAGGCGATGCAGCAGGCGCCCTTCGCGATCTATGCCCGCAACAGCCTGATCCTCGCCCTCGGGCAGACCCTCGCCTCGGTCACGGTCGGCGCCGCCTGCGGCTACGCGCTCGCGAAGATGCGCTTCCGCGCCGCTCCCTGGATCTTCGGAGGCATCCTCGCCTCGATGATGATCCCGTTCTACGCCACCGTCATCCCGCAGTTCCTCATGGTGCGGTTCATGCCCCTGTTCGGCGGCAACAGCATTCTCGGCCAGGGCGGCAGCGGCTGGGTCGACACCTGGTGGGGCCTGATCGTCCCCGGAGCGATCAGCGCCTTCAACATCTTCCTGCTGCGCCAGTTCTACGTGTCCACGCCGACCGAGCTGATCGAGGCGGCGCGGATCGACGGGGTGGGTGAGTTCGGGATCTTCGCCAGGATCGTCACCCCGCTGGTCAAGCCCGGACTGCTCACCGTGGCGCTGCTCAGCTTCGAGCAGGGGTGGAACAACTTCCTGTGGCCGCTGCTGGTGACGGCCTCGGAGGAGCTGCGCGTCATCCAGCTGGGCCTGTCCGTCTTCCGGCAGGAGGCCGGCACGGACTTCCATCTGCTCATGGCCGGCACGACGGTCGCTGCGGTGCCCATGATCATCCTGTTCGCCATCTTCCAGAGGTACTTCGTCAATGGCTTCGTCAGCTCCGGCATCAAGTGACCCGGCCATGACCCGATCGGCTCCGGCGCTCCGTGCCGGGGCCGATCGCCCTGCCTCGGCTCGGATCGGGGCGGAGTACCCGAGTCCTCTCGTCCGCTTCCTCGCGACCCCGGCGGCCTTCGTCGCGACGAACTGGGCGGCGATCCTGCTCGCCCTGACCGTCGTCGGCCTGATCCCGGCGCTGACGGCGGCCACGAGGACCACCACGGATCTCCGCTGCCATGCCGATCGGGCCTTCCGCGAGACGCTGCGCTCAGGCGTCGCGCTGCTGCGCAGGGACTGGATCGTCTCGCTCGCGGTGTGGGCGCTGCTGGCCGTCGCGGCGGGTGACGCGCTGATCCTGTCCGAGCTCGCGAGCGGCGGTGTGCGTGTGTTCCTCGCCGGGCTCGCGGTGCCGCCGACCTGGCTGGTGGCCTCCTTCCTCAGCGCCTACGTCGTCCTCGCCGCGGGCTCCGACCCGGCGGCCGGCCGACGCGAGATCGCCGGTCGCGCCCTCGTCCTGATGACCCGCAAGCCGCTGCAGGCCCTGCTCGTCCCGGCAGTCATCGTGGCGGTCTGCCCGCTGTGGGTGCTGGCCCCGCTGACTATCGCGATCGGGTTCAGCCTCACGCCGTTCCTGGTGGCCCGCTTCTGGGGACGGGTCGACGCGCTCCTCGTCTGACCGCCGTCGCTGCGGCGTGCGGTGCGCGCCCCAGTCGCCGATCGGTGCCACCATGGCAGGGACATGGGACGTTGCTCCGGACCGCCAGGGCACGACGGAAGAGGTGCGTGAGACCGTGACAGCACGAGACCGACGACCGGCGAGCATCACCCGGCGAACCTTCGCGGGTGCGACGGTGCTCGCGCTCGCGGGAGGCCTCGCGGCCTGCACCGGGGGCGATCTCTCCGTCGAGCGCACCGAGTCGCCCGAGACCACGGTGCTGCCGGGCGACGATCTCCCCGCGGCGTCCGCCGCCCTGAGCGCGGCGCTCTTCACCTCCTCGGACGTCGCCGTCCTCGCCGACGAGGCCTCGCTCGAGGCGCTGCTGCCGACGCTCGAGGGCTTCCCCGCCCCGGTGCTGGCGGGCATCGACCAGGCGGTCGCCGATGAGATCGAGCGGCTCGGCGCGGGCACCCTCGTCGTCCCGGCGGGCATGGACCCCGGCGATCTCGGGGACGGGCGCGAGGTCGTCGAGATCGACCTCTCCGCCGAGAACCCCGACCTCCCGGACGTCTCCGCCGGGGAGGCGACCACCGCTGTGACGCTGCTGGTCGACCCCGAGGCGGCCTCGCCCGCGCAGGCGCTCGCGAGCGCCGTGGTCACCGCCGCGGGCGGCACCGTCGTCGAGACGCCCGGCGGGGACGTCGGCCGCAGCAGCGAGAGCGTCGCCGCGGCGAAGGAGGCGGCCGGAGAGGACGCCTCGGCGGGCGTGCTCGCGCTCGGCGACTCCTTCGGGGACGCCTCGGCGCTGGTGGAGGCGATGGGACGGGCCGCGACCACGACCGAGTTGCCCGGCGGCGGCATCACCGCCTTCCCCGGCCGGCGCATGATCGCGGCCTACGGCTCGCCCGCCGTTCCCTCGCTCGGGATCCTCGGCGAGCAGGACCTCGAGCTGACCCTAGAGCGGGTGCAGGAGATGGTCGCCGAGTACGAGGGGCTCGCCGAGGAGCCGATCGTCCCCGCGCTCGAGATCATCACGACGATCGCCTCCTCGGAGCCGGGCGGCGACGGGGACTTCTCCTCCGAGCTCGGCGTCGAGGGCCTGCGCGAGTGGGTCGATGCGGCGGGCGAGGCCGGGGTGTACGTGGTGCTGGACCTGCAGCCGGGCACCACCGACTTCCTCACCCAGGCGAAGCTCTACGAGGAGCTGCTGACCGCCCCGCACGTCGGTCTGGCGCTGGATGCCGAGTGGCGGCTGGAACCGGGGCAGAAGCATCTCGAGCAGATCGGTTCGGTCACCGCGGCGGAGATCAACGAGGTCTCCACTTGGCTCGCGGACCTCACGGCGGAGCACGGCCTGCCGCAGAAGGTGCTGATCCTGCACCAGTTCAACCTCTCGATGATCTCGGACCGTCAGGACGTGGACACCTCCCGCCCGGAGCTCGCGATCACCCTGCACGCCGACGGGCACGGCACCCCCGAGGACAAGCTCGCCACCTGGAACGCGCTCCAGCAGGACCTGCCGGGCGGGATCTTCATGGCGTGGAAGAACTTCCACGACGAGGACACCCCGATGTTCACCCCGGAGGAGACCTTCACCCTGGAGCCGCGCCCCTGGTTCGTCTCGTACCAGTGAGGGCGCCGTCCGCGTCAGGCGCGGAGGTGGGCGAGGACGAGCCCGACGGGGATCGACACCGCGGTCAGCACCAGCGCAGCGCGGAACACCCACAGCAGCCAGGTGGGCCCGTCGGCCCTGTGTCCGACGGCGCGGAGCATCAGCACCATCGTCACCACCAGCAGCGCGCCGCCCGCGTCGACCAGCAGCGGCGCCCCGAGCACGGTCCCGCCGATCACGGCGAGGCCGCCGAGGTTCCAGGTGAGCAGCTCCGCCAGGAGCACGCCGCGGCCGGGGGCCCGGGCGGTCAGGCCGTGCTGCGCGATGCCGAGCACTCCCTGCAGCACGCCGCCGACGAGCACCTGGAAGGCCGCGGACCAGGAGCCGTGCTCGAGGCCGAGCGGTCCGGTGACCGCCGCGGTGAGCCCGCCGGTGAGCACCCAGACGAGGGCGAGCACACGGAAGGGCAGGTCAGCGCGGGCAGGACGCGCGGTCGTCGAGGCGGCGGGCTCGGTCATGCCCCCATCCTGCGCCTGCCCGCCGAGCCCATGTCGCTCGGGAGCGGCCGGATGTGGCGCAGGGCTCGCCCCGGCTCAGATCCTGCGAGCCGGTGATATTCCGCCCTACCGGGATCGTGTCCGCCACGAGAGGCTGGGAGCACGACGCGCCCGCGCATCGGCCGACGGGCGCGCGACCACGGAGGAGAGCACCATGTCGAGCTTCAGCATCGGGGACGGGGTCCGCACCACGGGCGGCCCCATGCAGCACCAGTACGGGACCGTCGTGTACTTCCGCGAGGACGACGGCACGATCCTGGTGCGCTTCGGCGGCAGCCAGCAGCTCTACTTCCGCGAGGACGAGCTCGAGCCCTGGGCGTGAGTCCACGGGTCTCGGCGCCGACGGGCGCGCCCTTCGGCGCGCCCCCGCTCAGGCGCCGGTGATCGCCCGGTCCAGGCGGGTGGAGATGTCGGCGAGGACCTCGTCGACGGGCTGCTCGGCGAGGCTCTTCATGAACGGCTCGACCTTCACGGGGCCGGTGTAACCGGCCGCGCGGATCGCGCCCATGAACCCGTCGAGGTCGATCACCCCGGTGTCGTAGGGCAGGCGGCGGTCGAGGTCCATCTGCTCGTCGCGCGCCCGGTCCGGGCGGGCGTCGTTGATGTCGACGGAGACGATGTCGGAGGCGCCGAGGCCCGTGAGGTCCTCGGGAGTCTCCCCGGCGGTAAACCAGTGGTAGCTGTCGAGGATCAGGCCGATGTTGCTCGCGTCGGTCTCGGCGATGAGGGCGCGGGCGTCGGTGATGTCGTGGACGAAGGGGTGACGCTCAGTGGACCAGAAGGTCTTCGGCCCGATGTACTCCAGCCCGAGCCGCAGGCCGTGGTCGGCAAGGATCTCGGAGACCAGCGACAGACGTCCGGCGTGCAGGCGCCAGTTCGCGGCATGGTCGAGGGTCTGGTGCATGGGGCGGATCCAGGTGCCGACGGCGGTGACCCCGGCGGCGGTGAGCAGCTCGAGGGCGTCGGGAAGAGGTTCGAGCGCGGCGCGGAACTCCTCGGCCGGCGAGTCCAGCGCGATCGGGAGGCCGGCCATCCCCCACTGCAGGCCCTTCGCCCGCACGGCGTTGCCGTGGGCGGAGACGGCCTCGAGGCCGCCGTCGGCCAGGAGGGTGCGGAAGTGCTCGAGGTCGGGGTCCACGCCCCCGAAGCCGTGCGCGAGCGCGAGATCGATGGCGGCGGTGTGGTCGAGGGGGAGCCCCAGCGCTCCGGGCGACAGGCAGGAGAACATTCTCGAAGCCTAGGGGCGGAACGTCGCCAGGCGGTGATCTGGGCCACTTCGTCCACGGGGTGGGACGGCGGGGTGCCGCGGTGCGTTCGGGCGCCGCCGCTCGGTCGGACGCCGCGGTGCGCTCAGCACTCAGGCACCGCCTCGCGGTCAGATGACGCGGGGACCCCTCACCCCTCGGGGGCCCGCAGGGCGAGGACGGCGTCGGCCGGCCACACGTACTCGTCGTCGCAGCGAAAGCCCCGCAACCAGGTGACGCCGTCGACGACACGCAGGTAGAAGCCCTTGGGGTAGTCGTGGTCCGCGCGGAGAGGTGCGGCGTGGACGTGCACGGCACCGGTCGGTGCCCTCCCGGCGGAGAGGATCGAGTCCGGGGCCTGCCCCTGGTCCGTGATGGCGAGGCGGAGGTAGGGGCCGGCATCCGGCGGCAGCGGGGCGAGACCCCGCGCCCGTGCCGCAGCGGTGATCTGCGGGAAGGTGCCGCCCGAGGCGAGGCCGAGCTGGTGGAGGCTGCGCTGCACGACCTCGAGCGTCTCCGGTGCGCGGGTGTCGAAGCACGAATCCTCGAGAAGCGTGCGCGCGCCGTCGTTCAGCTGGATACCGAGCTTCGCGAGCCGGGTGTGCAGCTCCTCGCTGCTCGCCCCGCCGACCAGCAGCTGCAGCGGGGCGCGCCCGCCCGCAAGGCTCGGCTCGTCGCGGGCGCCGGATCCGCCGACGGCCGTCATCGCCCCACCTTCAGAGCCGTGTTCGTTGCTGTCATCACCCGTCCCTCCGCCCACCCCGCCCCGTCGGCCGGCACCGCCGTAGAGTCCCACACGACCAGGCTCGGTGGGCGCAAGCTGTTCAACGGCGGGTCCAGGGCGGCGGGCACGTACGGGCACGTGAAGCGGGTTCACTCGACCCGCCGTCACGCAACCTGTCGGGTTGAGGTGGCCGACGCACGGCTCGCGCTTCACCGAGGTGCTCGACAATGATCCAGTGGCCCTCGAGGGGCTCCTCCATGTCGATCGAGTCGTCACGTTCACCCGGAGCAACATCTGCCAGATCTGGATCGGCTGAGCCGACAGCCCCTCCCGCACCGCTGTGACGCGGGCCGGAGGGGCCGTCGTGCGGGGCCGACGACGGACGTCGGCCGCGCCGGGATGGGCCGGGACTCAGGAGTCGATCACCACCGCCATCACCGCGGGCTCGCGGCGGTAGGTGCGGCGCAGGTGATTGCTGACGGTGTCGACCACGATCTGCTCGATCTCGGCGATGTCGTCGATCTTGTCGGTCTTCGACTGCGCGAGCGCCTTCTCGACCTGCGCGGCGGCGTCCTCGAAGGTCTTCTTGTCGTGCACGAAGCCCTTGGTGAGGAACTCGACCGGCTCGACCGGCTTGTGGGTCTTGGGGTCGATCAGCGCGACCACCGTGACCACGCCGCCGCCGGAGAGCATGCGGCGCTCGGCAAGGGTGTCCTCGGTGGCGGTGCCGATGGTCTGGCCGTCCACGTAGACGAGGCCCGCGTCGACCTTGCCGGCGACCTTGATCTTCCCGTCCACGAGGTCCACGACCACGCCGTCGAAGCCGACGACCACGCGGTCCTCGGGCACACCGGTCTTCCGGGCGAGATCGGCGTTGGCGTGCAGGTGCTTGGACTCGCCGTGCACCGGCAGCACGTTCTTGGGCCCCACGATGTTGTAGCAGTACACGAGCTCGCCGGCGCTCGCGTGGCCGGAGACGTGCACCTTCGCGTTGCCCTTGTGGACGATGTTCGCGCCGAGGTCGATGAGCTTGTTGATGATCCCGTAGATCGCGTTCTCGTTGCCGGGGATCAGCGAGGAGGCCATCAGCACGGTGTCGCCCTCGCCCACCTGGATCTGGTGGTCGCCGTTGGCCATGCGCGCCAGCGCCGCCATCGGCTCACCCTGGGAGCCGGTGCAGATCAGGGTGACCTTGTGATCGGGCATCGACTGGATCTTGCGGAAGTCGACGACCAGGCCGCGCGGGATGGAGAGGTAGCCGAGCTCGCGCGCGATCTTCATGTTGCGCACCATCGAGCGGCCCACGAAGGCGACCTTGCGGCCGTTGGCGTGGGCGGCGTCGAGCACCTGCTGGATGCGGTGGACGTGGCTGGCGAAGCTCGAGACGATCACGCGCCGCGGCGAGGTCGCGAAGACCCGGTCGATCGCGGGGGTGAGGTCCCGCTCGGACATCGTGAAGCCAGGGACCTCGGCGTTGGTCGAGTCGGTGAGGAACACGTCCACGCCCTCCTCGCCGAGGCGCGCGAAGGCGCGCAGGTCGGTGATGCGACCGTCCAGCGGGAACTGGTCCATCTTGAAGTCGCCGGTGTGCAGCACGGAGCCGGCGGAGGTGCGGATGAACACCGCGAGGGAGTCCGGGATGGAGTGGTTCACCGCGACGAACTCGAGGTCGAACGGCCCAGCCTTCTGGCGGTCCCCGGCCTTGACCTGCATGGTCTTCGGGGTGATGCGATGCTCCTTGAGCTTCGCGGTGATGAAGGCGAGGGTGAGCTCCGAGCCGTACAGCGGGATGTCGGCCCGCTCCTTGAGGAGGTACGGGACTCCGCCGATGTGGTCCTCGTGGCCGTGGGTGAGCACGATGCCGACGATGTCGTCGAGGCGGTCGCGGATCGAGGTGAAGTCCGGCAGGATCACGTCGATGCCGGGCTGGTGGTCCTCGGGGAAGAGCACGCCGATGTCCACGATGAGCAGCTTGCCGTGGTGCTCGAACGCGGTCATGTTGCGGCCGACCTCGCCGAGGCCGCCGAGCGGGGTGATGCGCAGGCCGTTCTTGGCCAGGCGAGGAGGAGCGGACAGCTTGTTGCGGGCAGCTACCTGCATAAGGGGATTCACAATCGTCGAAGGGACAGGGACTGAGGTCTCGGGCGCCGCGCGCGTCCCCTCGCGGGGTGCAGCGATCAGCACACGGTTCACCGTACGGCAGAAGAGGACATCTCCCCCACCCCTGGGCGCAAACACTCGATCTTGTCACTCTGACAGCGCGTGCGCGGGAGCGGCCGACGGGCGGGGCCGGTGACCGGGGCGGCCGGCGGACGCTCGCTCGCGGCGCATCCCGCGACCGACGGAGACCTCGGCCGCCCGGCGACCGACGGCGGCACCCTCAGCCGGCGAGGTGCTCGCACAGCGCCTCGAGGGAGCGTTCGGCGCGGAAGGCGTGACCGCCCGGGGTGACGACGAGCTCGGGAGGGACGGCACCCCGCGCCTCCCACACCGGTGGGAGAAGGGAGAAGGCCTCGCGGGTCGCGATGATCGGGAACAGGGGGTCGCGCTCCCCCGCCTCGATCACCAGCGGGCGCGGGGCGATCAGCGCGGCGATGTCCGCCATCTCGAGCTCGGGCAGCAGACCGGGGACGATGTTGCAGGGGCAGTGCCGGATGGAGGCGATGCTCGCGTCGAAGGTGCAGAAGTAGGTCGCGACGAGCGCCGCGGAGATCGTCTCGTCGGCCGCGGCCAGCATCAGCGCGACCGCTCCTCCGCCGGAGCCGCCGGCGACGGCGACCCGCTCTGGGTCCACGCCCGGCAGGGCGCGCAGCGCCTGGACCGCTGCGCGGGCGTCGGCGACGCGGCGGCCCATGACCGGCCGGCCGCGCAGCAGATGACGGGCGGCGTCGACCTCGCAGGTCTTCTCCCCGGGCGCCCAGGGGACGCCGCCCGGCGGGGGCGGGACGCGGCGACGGCCGAAGCTGACCGTCTCCGGGCACAGCACCGTCAGCCCGGCGCGGGCGAGCTTGTGGGCGAGGGCGTCGTGGTACTCGTCAGCCGGATCGGTGGCGATGAGGTCGTCGATGCCGCGTCCGTGCCCGGCGATCAGGACGACGCCGGCGCCGGTGTCGCGCTCGGGCCCGGGACGCAGAAGGAACGCCGGGATCACGTCGGGATCGGCATCCGGCTCCACGCCGGGCTCCCCGCACGGCGCGAGCAGCTGCACCTCGACCGGGCAGTCGTCCAACGGGGCCGGCGGTACGTCGGCGAGGCGTCCCTCCGTCGTGGCGAGGTCGAGGCCCAGCAGGGTGCGGAGGCGCTCGCGGCGCTCCTCCGCACCACCGGCCGACGCACCGTGCCTCTCTACTCTCGCGCCCTGCCGGGGCTGGTCGGCGCCGCGGTCAGGCGAGGTCAAGCCGCACCGTCGCGAAGGAGTGCGGCGGCAGGGTCACCTCGAGCCCGCGCTCGTGCTCGCGCACGTCCGTCAGCGGCGCCGGGGCGACCGCCTCCGGCCGCTCGGGGGTGTTGTGCGCGGCGGTCGACGCGCCGGTCAGCACGGTCGCCTCGTGGCCGGTCACCGAACGGCCGCGCAGGTCGAGCACCAGGGTGCGGGGCTCGTCGGCCGAGAGATTCGACAGGGACACGAGCGCCGTGCCCTCGTCGGCCCGCAGCGAGGCGGAGGCGGAGACGAGCGGCAGCGGCCGTCCGTCGACCTCGGCGATCTCCTCGGGCAGCAGCAGGTGGGCGTCGAGCGCGGCGGCGTCCTGGTGCCCGGCGTTCATGGCGAAGACGTGATAGGTCGGGGTGAGCACGAGCGCGCCGGAGTCCGGGTCGGTGAGGATCATCGCCTGGAGCACGTTCACGGTCTGGGCGATGTTCGCCATGATCAGCCGGTCCGCGTGGCGGTGGAAGCCGTCGAAGTGCAGCGAGGCGACGAGCGCGTCGCGCACGGTGTTCTGCTGGTACAGGAATCCGGGGTTCGTGCCGGGCTCGACGTTCCACCAGGTGCCCCATTCGTCGAACACCAGGCCGACCTTCCTGTGCGGGTCGTGGCGGTCCATGACGGTCGCGTGGCGGGCCACGAGCTCCTCGGCGCGGACGGCGCGGGAGAGGGTGCGGTACCACTCCTGGTTGCTGAACTCGGTGGCGCTGCCCTTGTCCTCCCACGGCCCGGACATCGTGTAGTAGTGCAGGGAGATCGCCTGGAAGGGGCCGGGCCGGCCGTCACGGCCCTCGAGGCCGTCGATCGCGCGCATCAGCGCCTCGGTCCAGGCGTAGTCGCCGTCGGAGGCGCCGGCGGCGATGCGGGTGACCTGGTTGTCGCCGTGGTCGCGCACGTAGGTGGCGTACTGGCGGGCGAGCGCGGCGTAGTCCTCGGCGCGCATGTTCCCGCCGCAGCCCCAGGCCTCGTTGCCGATGCCGAAGAACGGCACGGTCCACGGCTCGTCCCGGCCGTTCTCGCGGCGCAGCGCCGCCATCGGCGAGTCGTCGGCGCGGGTGAGGTACTCGATCCAGTCGCTCATCTCGCGCACCGTGCCGGAGCCGACGTTCCCGTTGACGTACGCCTCGGTGCCGAGCAGCTCGACGAGGTCCATGAACTCGTGGGTGCCGAAGGAGTTGTCCTCGACGATGTCGCCCCAGTGGGAGTTGACCATGCGGGGACGGTCCTCGCGCGGGCCGATCCCGTCGCGCCAGTGGTAGTCGTCGGCGAAGCAGCCGCCGGGCCAGCGCAGGTTCGGGATCCGCAGGGCTCGCAGCGCCTCGACCACGTCGGTGCGGATGCCGCGCACGTTAGGGATCTCGGAGTCCTCGCCCACGTAGAAGCCGCCGTAGATGCAGCGGCCCAGGTGCTCGGCGAAGTGGCCGTAGAGGTGGCGGGAGATCGTGGCGCCGGGCAGGTCCAGGTCGATCACGACGCGGGCGGGCCCGTCGGTCTCTCCGGTGCGCGGGGCGAGCGGGCGGGTGCCGGTCGAGGTCGGGGCGAGGGCGCCGACGAGGCCGGTGGTCAGGGTGCGGGCGGTCATCGAGGGCTCCTCGGGGACGTAGGGCGGGACGACGGGGCGGAACGTCTGCAGAAAGGGGATCCCAGCGGCACGCTGCGGCGCTCAGCGGCTCAGCGTGCCGCTGGAAGCCCACATCTGCAGACGCGGTCGGTGGGTGTGGGTGGGTGGCGGCCCGGCCGGGGTCGCTCCACCCGGCCGGACCGTGTCAGGGGGTCAGGCCCGGCGGGCCAGACGGATCATCGACCAGGAGATCGCGGGCAGCGCGCCGACGAGCCGGCCGCCGTCGAGGGCGACCGAGTCGTTCGGCGCGGGCACGACGGTCTCGGGGGCGTCCTGGGTGTTCGCGGCGTAGGGGTCCTCGTGGTGGAGGGTGACGGCCTCGACCAGCTCGAGATCGCCGAAGCCGCTCAGGTCCGCGTCCAGCGCCTGCTCGCCCTCGGGCCCGCGGTTCACCACGAACAGGGTCAGCGCGCCGGACTCCTCGTCCCAGGTCGCCACCGCATCGGCCGCAGAGCTCTTCCCGAAGCGGGTGTTCTCGAAGCTCGGCGCGGTCACGCGCACGTCGAGCACCTGCCCGGCCGCGTGGCGGGAGGTGAGGGCGAAGGGGTGGAAGGTGGTCTGCTTCCAGGCCTCCCCGCCGGGTGCGGTCATGATCGGGGCAATGACGTTGACGAGCTGGGCGAGGGAGGCGGAGGCGACGCGGTCGCTGTGGCGCAGCAGGGAGATCAGCAGGTTCCCGAAGACGACGGCGTCCATCGCGCTGTAGGTGTCCTCGAGCAGCACGGGCGCGACGGGCCAGTCATCACCGCTGGGCGGACGGGACTCGGCGCGGTGCTGGTACCAGATGTTCCACTCGTCGAAGCTGATCATGATGCGCTTGTCGCGCTTGAGCTTGGCGCGCACATGGTCGGCGGTCGCGACGACGGAGTCGATGAAGTGGTCCATGTCGTCGGCCGAGGCGAGGAAGGAGGCCTGGTCGCCGTCCTTCTCCGAGTAGTAGGCGTGGGCGGAGATCATGTCGACCAGGTCGTAGGACTCGGTGAGGACGGTGTTCTCCCAGGCCGCGAAGGTCTCCATCTGCGAGCTGGAGGAGCCGCAGGCGATCAGCTCGAGGTCGGGGTCCTCCTGGCGCATGAGGCGGGCGGCCTCGGCGGCGATCCGCGCGTACTCCTCGGCGGTCTTGTGCCCGGCCTGCCAGGGGCCGTCCATCTCGTTGCCCAGGCACCACATGCGGATGCCGTAGGGCTCGGCGTGGCCGTTCTCGGCGCGCTGGTCCGAGTACGCGATGCCCTGCGGGGCGTTCGCGTACTGGAGCACGTCGAGCGCCTCCTCGATCCCACGGGTGCCGAGGTTCACCGCGTACATCGGCTCGACCTCGGCCTTGCCCGCCCAGGCCATGAACTCGTCGAGCCCGACGGCGTTGGGCTCGGTGGAGTGCCAGGCGAGGTCGTGGCGGGCGGGGCGCTCCTCGACGGGACCCACGCCGTCCTCCCAGCGGTAGCCGGAGACGAAGTTGCCGCCCGGGTAGCGCACGGAGCTCACGCCGAGCTCGCGGGTCAGGGCGAGCACGTCGGTGCGGAAGCCGTCCTCGTCGGCCGACGGGTGGTCCGGCTCGAAGATGCCGGTGTAGACGCAGCGGCCGAGGTGCTCGACGAAGGCGCCGAAGGTGCGGCGGCGCACGGGCGCGACCTGGAAGGACGGGTGCAGGGTGAGGGTGACGGGCGAAGACATCGGTGTCGGCATCCTTGGAGTGGGGCGGGCCGGCGATGCGGCGCCGGAGCGGCGATCGACGGCGGAGCGAGGGAGCGGCGAGGTCGTGCCACCGGGCAGCTGTGCGCCGGCGCGACGACCACTTCTACAACGTTGCAAGCATGCTTCCACAGGCCTGCCTCCCCGTCAACGGCGTCCCGCCGCTCCCGGGCTTCTGCAGAAACGGGACTCCATCGGCACACTGAGCCGCTCAGCCGCGCGGCATGCCGCTGCAGTCCCCTTTCTGCTGACACCCTGCCCCGGCACTCTCGACACGACCTCGGTCACGGCGCGCCCCGCCCGCGCAGGACGGTGCGAGAATCGACCTCATGCCCTCGAGCCCCGCGACCCGCCGCCGACGTCCGCCGTCGCTGCGCGACGTCGCCGAGCTCGCCGGCGTCTCGATCAAGACCGTCTCCAACGTGGTCAACGACTACCCCCACGTGAAGGATTCCACCCGCGAGAAGGTGCGCGAGGCGATCCTGCAGGTGGGCTACCGTCCACAGGTCGCGGCGCAGCAGCTGCGCACAGGGGCGAGCGGCATGATCACCCTCGCCGTCCCCTCGCTGGACTTCTCCTACTTCTCGAACCTCGCCCAGCAGTTCATCGAGGTGGCGCAGGAGCGCGGGCAGACGATCCTGCTGCACTCGACCTCGGCCGGGCGCGAGGCGGAGCGAACCGTGCTCGAGGGGTTCAAGCGCGTGCTCGGCGACGGGGTCATCTTCAACCCGCTGATGCTCGAGGAGGAGCTGTTCGCGCGGATGGAGCGCACCAGCCAGCCCACCGTGTTCATCGGCGAGCACCTGCCCGAGACCCTCCCGCAGGGCAGCGACTACGTGCGCATCGACAACGTCGACGCCGCGTACGAGGCGACCTCGCACTTGATCGCGCAGGGCCGTCGGCGCCTGGCGTTCATCGGCGCGATCGACACCGCCCAGGGCAAGCAGCCCCACTCCTCCGGGACGATGCGGCGCGACGGCTTCCTCGCGGCGCTTTCAGCGCACGACCTCGGCGGCGAGCCCGCCCGGATCCAGGTCGTGGACGACTGGCGGCGCGAGGACGGCTTCGCCGGCGCGCGCGAGCTGCTCGCGCGCCATCCGGAGGTCGACGGGATCGTGTGCGGCAACGACGACCTGGCCACCGGCGCGCTCGCCATGCTGCGCCGCCTGAACCGGCGCGTGCCCGAGGACGTCGCCGTGATCGGCTACGACGACACCCCCGACAGCCCCTTCACCATCCCGTCGCTGTCCACCATCGCGCCCGACAAGCACACGCTCGCCGCGACCGCGCTGGATCTGCTCGCCGAGCGGATCCAGGGCTACGACGGCCCGCCCCGCACGATCGACACGCCGTACTCGCTGGTCGTGCGGGAGTCCACGGCGCCGGGCGCCGTCGAGGCGTCGCCGCCGATCCCCGCCCCATCGGCCGCCGCTGGAGCCGCCCCGTCGGCCGCTCCCCCGCCGCCGGGCGCCGTCCTGCCCGGCCCCGATCCCACTGCCCGCCCCGAGAACGAGGAGCTCCCCCGGTGACGATCCCGACCCCCTACGAGGACCTGCTGCGCGAGGTCCTGGAGACCGGCCACGCCAAGGGCGACCGCACCGGCACCGGCACCCGCAGCCTCTTCGGCAAGCAGATCCGCTACGACCTCTCGCAGGGGTTCCCGCTGGTCACGACCAAGCGCGTGCACACCCGCTCGATCATCGTGGAGCTGCTGTGGTTCCTGCGCGGGGACACGAACATCGGCTATCTCCACGAGCACGACGTGACGATCTGGGACGAGTGGGCCGACGAGAACGGCGACCTCGGCCCGGTCTACGGCGCGCAGTGGCGCTCCTGGCCCACGCCGGACGGCGGCGTGATCGACCAGATCACCGACGTGGTCGAGCAGATCCGCACGAACCCCGACTCGCGGCGCCTGATCGTCTCGGCCTGGAACCCGGCGGACATCCCGCAGATGGCGCTCGCGCCCTGCCACGCCCTGTTCCAGTTCGAGGTGCACGATGGGAAGCTCTCCTGCCAGCTGTACCAGCGCAGCGCCGACCTGTTCCTCGGCGTGCCCTTCAACATCGCCAGCTACGCGCTGCTCACGCACATGGTCGCCCAGCAGACGGACCTCGAGGTGGGCGACTTCGTGTGGACCGGCGGGGACTGCCACATCTATGACAACCACGTCGAGCAGGTGGAGCGGCAGCTCTCCCGCGAGCCCTACCCGTACCCCGAGCTGCGCCTGAACCGTCGGCCCGACTCGATCCTCGAGTACGAGACCGAGGACATCGAGATCGTCGGCTACCAGCACCACCCGGGCATCAAGGCGCCGGTGGCGGTGTGAGCGCGGCCGACGGGACGGGCGCACCGCGGATCGGAATGATCTGGGCGCAGGCGCGCGGCGGGGTGATCGGCGCGGGCGGTACCATGCCCTGGCACCTGCCCGAGGACCTGAAGCACTTCAAGCGCACCACCTCCGGCTCCCCCGTCGTGATGGGGCGGCGCACCTGGGAGTCCTTCCCGTCGAGGTTCCGCCCCCTGCCGGGGCGGACGAACATCGTCATCACCCGCGACGACTCCCTCGACCTGCCGGGCGCGGTGCGCGCCCGCTCGCTGCCGGAGGCGCTCGAGCTCGCCGCGACCGAGGCGGGCCCGACAGGGACCACCTGGGTGATCGGCGGCGGCTCGATCTACGCCGACGCGATCGAGGTCGCCGAGCAGCTGGTCGTCACCGAGATCGACCTCGAGGTCGACGGGGACACCCTCGCCCCCGCGATCCCCTCGGAGTTCACAGTCGCCTCCGTCGATCCCGCAGAAGGCTGGCACGAGGCCGCGAGCGGCCTGCGCTACCGGTTCCTTACCTACTCGCGCTGAGCCGCGCCTGGTCGGCGAGTGACACGATCGCGGCGCGTCACGGCGCGGAGCCGGGACCTTCTCCTCGGCCGTGGTCTACTCGCCCGAGGCGGCGCCGACGAGCGAGCCGGCCGCCGGCAGCTCCTCGACCACCGCGCCGTCGACCAGCATCTCGGCGCCGGGGATCTGCGCGTCGCGGGAGGTGGTGATCTCCCAGGCGCGGTCGAGCAGGGCGCCGAGCAGGCGGGGGAAGCGGGCGGCGAGGCCGTCGGCCCCGTCGTCCGCGAGCGTGTCCCGCAGTGCGACCGCGCCGACCGCGGCCATGGCCATGCCCTGGCCGTACAGCGGGGTGAACATCGCGGCGGAGTCGCCGACGTGGACGAGGCCTGCGGGTCCGTCGGTCGTCTCCTCCCAGAGCTGGCGGTGGGCTCCCGCGGCCTTGGCGCCGGACGGCTCCCCCACCGGCTCCGCGCCCTCGAGGGCGCTGTCCAGGGCGTCGGCGGTCTCCCGCTCGGGCGGCAGCGCGACCATGTCCAGCAGGCCCTCGAGATCGGTGGGCGGCTGGTGGCGGGCGGTGCCGGCGATGGAGAGGATGTGCTCGTCGGCCCCGCACGGCTCGAGGTCGATCGTGAAGGGGCTGTTGCCGGTCGCCGGCTGCCCGAGAGACTCGGCGCCCTCGGGCATCGCGCCCTCGCGCAGGCGCAGGCGCTGCGAGGTGTAGGCGACGTGGACGCGGGTGCCGAGGGTGCGCGGACGCTCGAACCCGAGGCCCTCGACCCAGGTGGCGGCGCGGCTGCTGCGCCCGGCCGCATCGACGACGAGGTCGCCGTGCAGCTCGTCGTCCTCTCCGCCGCGGAGCTGCACGCCGAGCACGGTGCGCTTGTCGTCGCTGGTCAGGAGTCCGCCGACGGCGCCCTGGACCGCCTCGACGCCGGGCAGGGCGAGCACGCGGCGACGGACCACGCCCTCGAGGACGGGGCGGGTGAGCCACAGGGTGCCGGGCTCGTCGACGTCCGGGGCATCGTGCTCGTCGGTCCCGAGCGGGTCGTCGGCGGCGGGGGCGCCTTCGTTCGGGGTCGCCTCGTCGAGCACGGGGTCCGCCTCGCGGGCGGCGCGCGGGACGGCGCCGGCGGCGAGGACCTCCTCGCGCAGACCCGGCAGGAGCTCCTCCATCCGCTCCTCGCCGAGGGCGAGCAGGCGGTGGACGGTCCCGCCCTGAGGCACGCCGCGACGCGGGGCGAAGGCGTCGGGCCCGTCGACCGGCAGCGGGTCGCGGTCGACGATCGTGACGCGGGCGCTGTGCGGGGCGAGGGCCGCGGCGGCGAGCAGTCCGGCCATGCTCCCGCCCATCACGATCGAGTGCTCGAGAGTCGTCATGGGCTGCCTCCTGCGGGACGGGGCCGCCGCGTGCCGGCGACCGTCCCTCCATCCCAGGCCAGGTGAGCGCGGGGAGGCAAACCCATGTGACCTATGCGGCCTCCCCGCTGGACACCGCCGCTCAGGTGCCGGCGATGCCGGTGGTGGCGATGCCTTTGATGATCTGGCGCTGGAAGAACATGAACACCACGATCAGCGGCAGCGCGGCGAGCATCGCCTGGGCCATGTTCTGCGCGTACTGGATGCCGTATGCGCTGATCACGGTCTGCAGGCCCGTCGGCAGCGTCATCAGGTTCGAGTCGTTGACCACGATGAAGGGCCACAGGAAGTTGTTCCACGCGCCGATGAACACGAAGATCGCGACCGCGCCGAGGATCGGGCGGGACAGCGGCAGCACGATCGACCAGAAGATCCGCAGCCGGCTCGCGCCGTCCATCAGCGCGGCCTCCTCCAGCTCGAAGGGGATCTGGTCGAAGAACTTCTTGAGGATGAACACCATCGGGGCCGCGACCACCTGCGGCAGGATGATCCCCCAGTAGGTGTCCACCAGGTTCAGCGAGAGCATCAGCTGGAACAGCGGCACGATGAGGATCTGGCCGGGGATCATGATCGAGGCGACGATCAGCATCACCACCATCTGCCGCCCCGCGAAGCGCAGGCGGGAGAGGGCGTAGCCGGCCAGCGCCGAGATCGCGACGGTGATCAGGGTGACCGCCGCTGAGGTGATCAGGCTGTTCCACGCCCAGCGGGGCACGAGCCCCTCGCGCAGCACGTTCAGATAGGCCTCGAGGGTGAAGCCGTTCTCCGGCACGATCGTCACCGGCATCGCCGCGGCCTCCGCCTCCGTCTTGAAGGAGGTCAGCGCCGCCCACAGCACCGGGGTGAGCCAGGCGAGGGCGAACACGGCGAGGATCACGAAGGCGAGGATTCGAGCGAGGGCGGGGCCGCGTCGGCGTCGACCGGCGACGGTCACGGGCTGTGCCTTCGCGGCGGCCCGGGCGCGCACGGGCACGGCGGGCGCGGCGACGGGGTTCGCGGCGCTCATGAGCGGGACTCCTTCGACGTGGACGGGACCGGGGCGGGGGCCGGGATCGCGGCCTGTGCCGGGCGGGCGGTCGGGGTCGGGGTCATGCCTTCACGCTCCGTCGGGAGGAGATCACCATGTAGGCGATCGAGACGATGATGATCAGGAAGAAGAAGATGTACGAGATCGCCGAGGCGTAGCCCAGGCGGTACCCGGTGAAGCCGACCTCGTAGATGTACAGCAGCACTGGGCGGGTGGAGCCGCCGGGGCCGCCGCCGGTCATCTGGTAGATCTGGTCGAAGACCTTCAGCGAGGCGAGCATCTGCAGCACGAGCACCAGCACCGTCGTCGGCGCGAGCTGCGGCAGGGTGATCGAGCGGAACTTCTGCCAGGCGCCGGCGCCGTCGAGGGAGGCGGCCTCGTAGAGCTGGTCGGGGATGTTCTGCAGGGCTGCGAGGTAGAGCAGGAAGTTGAAGCCGACGGTCCACCACACGGTGGTGATGACCACGGAGATCATCGCGGTGTTCGGGTCCTGCAGCCAGGCGGGCCCCGCGATCCCGAACCATCCCAGGATCGTGTTCACGAGCCCCAGCTGCGGGTTGTACATCCAGTTCCAGAACTGGGAGACGACGGTGGAGGCGAGCAGGAAGGGCATGAAGAAGCTCAGCCGCCAGAACCACTGCCCCGGCAGGCCGATGTTCACCAGCACCGCCAGCAGCATCGCCACCAGCACCAGCGGGATCGTGGAGAGCACGGTGAACCACACCGTGTTGCCCAGCGACGTCCACACCTGTGGGTCACCGAGCGCCTCCCTCCAGTTCGCGAGCCCCACGAACTGGGTGTTCGTGCCGGCCAGCGAGGTGCCGGTGAAGCTCATCCACAGCCCGTAGACCGTCGGCCAGATGAGGAACAGGCCGAAGGCGAGCAGGAACGGGGCGAGGTAGAGCCAGCCGCGGAGGTTGTCGCTGCGGCGTCGGCGCCGCCGGGCGGGGCTCAGCGCCGGGGTGAGCGCGGGAGAGGGGGCGGCGGTCTTCCCCGGCGGGGTGACGAGGCCGTCTGCGGTGGTCATCGAACGTCTCCTTCGACGGGCGGACGGGGCAGGGACGGGCGGGGCCGACGGATCGGGGCGCGGAGCGCGCGGACGCCGACGGGGGCTGCGAGGGTGTTGGCGGCCGCGGGCACAGCGATCTCTGCGGGCGCGGCGAGGACTTCGGGCATGAGGGGCTCCGCGCTCACATCGGGCTGGGCTTCTGCAGCAGCGCGTCGATCCGGGCGACAAAGGCGTTCCACCCGTCGAGCGGGTCGGTGCGCCTCGCCCACACGTTCTGCATGTCGTTGCCGAAGTAGGTGTGGAAGTCGCTGCCGGAGCCGGTGAACCAGGCCGGCGGGTCGTAGACCAGGTGGTCCACGGCGTCGGCGTAGTGGGACTGCGGGACCAGCTCCCCGTAGCCCGGGTCCTCGACCACCGGGGAGTAGGCGGGGATGTGACCGGCCGCCGCCCAGTCGATCGAGTTCTTCAGCAGGTGCGCGACAACGGCGTGGACGGTCCGTCGGCGCTCCTCGTCGGGGCTCATCTGGTGGGGCAGGACGAAGGAGTGGGAGTCGGCGTAGGCGACCGGCTCCCCGAAGACGCCGGGGATCATCGTGATGTCGAAGGGCAGGCCCTCGTTCTTGTAGCTGCCGGTCTCCCACACGCCGCCGTAGAAGGCGCCGGAGCCGCCGGTGGCGAACTCGGAGATGGCGGTGCCGCCGTCGTGGCCGCCGTTGCCGACCTCGCCGTCGATGAGGGAGAGGATCCATTCGATCGCCTGGACGACGAGCTCCTCCTGGTACTGCATCGTCCCGCCCTCGGGCAGCTCGATCGTGCCGCCGAGCTGGGAGTAGTAGGTGGAGAACATGCGCCACTGGTTCGAGCCGTCGCCGAGATAGCCCCAGCTGAGCCCGAAGCCGCTGGGCGCCTTCCCGCCGAGCTCGAGGGCGAGGGCGCGGAAGTCCTCGGGGGTGTCCGTGGGCAGCAGCAGCCCGTCGCTGCCGAGCACCCCGGCGGCCTCGGCGATCTCGGTGTTGTAGTAGAGGACGAAGGGGTGGGAGTCCAGCGCGATCGCGGTGAGCTTGTCGTCGACGACCATCTTCTCCCAGATCAGCTCCGGGAAGTCCTCCTGGCGGATCCCGAACTCTCCCAGCAGGTCGAGGTCCCATTCGTCCAGGAGCCCGCCGGGCGCGTAGCCGGGGACGCGCGCGGCGTGCATGACCGCGAGGTCCGGGGCGCGGCCGCCGGCCGAGGCCATGGCGAGCTTCGTGTAGTACGGCGCGCCCCAGGCCAGGACGGTCTGGGTGACCTTCGCGGCGCCGTCGGTGGCCATGTAGCCGTCGAGCAGCTCGCCCATCGTCACCCCGTCGGGGCCGGAGAGCAGGTGCCAGAAGGCGATGTCGTCGCTGGGTCGGGCCGACGCGCCGGCGCAGCCGGCGAGCGCGCCGAGTGCGGCGAGCGCCCCGGCGCCCTGCATCAGGGAGCGCCTGCCCAGCACGGGGCCCGTCCGGGCACCGGCGCGGGGAGCGCGGGAAGAACCATGCATCATGCGGGCCACCTCTTCGTGGTGGGCGGGGCGGGCGGCGCTGCCGCGGGCTCCCGGCCCGGGTCTTCGTGTGCTGCTCCCGAATTTACATCGTTGTAACGTGAGCGTCAACACTCCTCCGACCGAACTGCCGTGCGGCTCGGGCGCCGCGGCTGCGGTCACGCCCGCGCCCGCACACGAGAGAGCCGCCGCGCACTCCCTCCGGTGAGGGGACGCGCGGCGGCTCGAGTCCGCTCTCGCCGGCTGCGGCTCAGGCGCCGGCCTGCGAGCGCTTCTTGTTCCAGACGTCGAAGGCCACCGCGATCAGCAGCACCACGCCGCGCACCACGGACTGGGTGGACTGGTCGATGCCCATGATCTGCATGCCGTTGGACATCACCGCCATGATCAGGCCGCCGATGATCGCACCGTGCACCTTGCCGATGCCGCCGGTCACGGCGGCGCCGCCGATGAAGGCCGCGGCGATCGCGTCGAGCTCGAACATGTTGCCCGCGCCGGGCTGGGCCGAGTTCGAGCGGGCCGAGTAGACGATGCCGGCGACCGCGGAGAGCAGGCCCATGTTGATAAACAGCCACATGTTCACGCGCGTGGTCTTCACGCCGGAGAGCTTCGCGGCCTGGAGGTTGCCGCCCATGGCGTAGATGTGCCGGCCGACGATCGTGCGCTGGCTGATGAAGCCGTAGACCAGCACCAGCGCTGCCAGCAGGATCAGCACCACCGGCAGGCCGCGCGAGTGCGCGAGCTGCCAGGCGAAGGCCATGACCACGATCGCGACCACGGCGATCTTCACCCAGAACAGCGGGAACGCCTCGACCTGCTGCTTGTACTTCAGCTTCGCGAGACGGCTGCGGTACTCCTGGATCGCGAAGACGACCACCAGCGCCGCGGCGAGGAACAGGGTGAAGGCGTCGAAGCCGTTGCCGCCCAGCAGCCCGTTGAGGAAGCCGCCGGAGATGAACTGGTACTCCCGCGGGAACGGCGAGAGCGACACGTTGCCGAGCACCTGCATGGTCAGGCCGCGGAAGATGAGCATGCCGGCCAGGGTCACGATGAACGCGGGGATCCCCACGTACGCGACCCAGAAGCCCTGCCAGATCCCCACCAGCACGCCGGTCCCGAGCGCGGCGAGCACGCCCAGCCACCAGGGCAGGCCGTTGCCGATCACCACCACGGCCGCGACCGCGCCGGTCAGCGCGACCACCGAGCCGACGGAGAGGTCGATGTGCCCGCCCACGATGATCAGCACCATGCCGATGGCGAGGATCAGGATGTAGGAGTACTGCAGCACGAGGTTCGTGAGGTTGCCGGGGCTGAGCAGCTGGCCGCCGGTGAGGATCGTGAACAGCAGGATGATGAACACGAACGCGATGTAGATGCCGCTGGTGCGCAGGTTGCGCGTGAGCAGCTCCTTGATGTCAGAAGTCCCGGCCATGAGCCGCGCTCACTCCCTCTCCATGGTCATGAGCTCCATGAGGCGCTCCTGGGTGGCGTCCTGGGCGGCGACCTCGCCGGTGACCCGGCCCGCGGACAGCGTAAAGATGCGATCGGCCAGCCCCATCACCTCGGGAAGCTCCGAGGAGATGACGATGATGGCCTTGCCCGCCTCGGCGAGCTCGTTGATGATCGTGTAGATCTCGAACTTGGCGCCGACGTCGACGCCGCGGGTGGGCTCGTCGAGGATCAGCAGGTCAGGCTCGGTGTACAGCCACTTGCTGAGCACGACCTTCTGCTGGTTGCCGCCCGAGAGCTTGCCGACGGTCGCCATGACCGTCGGCGTCTTGATGTTCAGCGAGGAGCGGTAGCGCTCGGCGACCGCGATCTCCTCGTTGCCGTTCAGCCAGCCGCCCGTGCGGATCTTCTTCAGCGCGGCGGCGGTGATGTTGGTGCGGATGTCCTGGATCAGGTTCAGCCCGTACCGCTTGCGGTCCTCGGAGACGTAGGCGATGCCGGCGTCGATCGCGTCGGCGACCGAGCGCAGCTGCACCTCCTTGCCGTGGATGAGGGCGCGGCCGGAGATAACGCGGCCGTAGGACCGGCCGAACACGCTCATGGCGAGCTCGGTGCGGCCGGCGCCCATCAGCCCCGCGATGCCGACGACCTCGCCGGCGCGGACGGTCAGCGACGCCCCGTCCACGACGACGCGGCCGGGCTGGGTGGGGTGGCCGACGTGCCAGTCCTCGATCCGCAGGATCTCCTCGCCGATCTCGGCATTCCGCTCGGGGTAGAGGCTGTCGATGTCGCGCCCGACCATGCCGCGGATGATCCGCGGGACGAGCGTGCCCCGCTCCTGCTCGGGCACGCGCATGTCGATCGTCTCGATCGTGGAGCCGTCGCGGATCACGGTGGTGGCGTCGGCGACCGCGGCGATCTCCCCGAGCTTGTGGGAGATGATGATGCTGGTGACGCCGCTCTTCTCGCGCAGGTCGCGGATCAGCCCGAGCAGGTGCTCGGAGTCGTCGTCGTTCAGGGCGGCGGTGGGCTCGTCGAGGATCAGCAGGCTCACGTCCTTCGAGAGCGCCTTGGCGATCTCGACGAGCTGCTGCTTGCCCACGCCCAGTTGGCCGACGGGGGTGACGGGCTTCTCCTTCAGCCCCACGCGCTCGAGCAGCTCGGCGGCGCGGGCGTTGGTCTCGTGCCAGCTGATGACGCCGCCGCGGCTCTGCTCGTTGCCGAGGAAGATGTTCTCCGCGATGGAGAGGTGGGGGATGAGCGCGAGCTCCTGATGGATGATCACGATCCCCTCGGCCTCGGAGTCGTTGATGCTCGCGAAGCTGACGGGGCGTCCGCGGTAGTGGATCTCGCCCTCGTAGGTGCCGGCGGGCTCGACGCCCGAGAGGACCTTCATGAGCGTGGACTTGCCGGCGCCGTTCTCGCCGCAGATCGCGTGGATCTCCCCCTCGCCGACGGTCAGGGACACGTCCTTCAGGGCGACGACGCCGGGGAAGCGTTTGGTGATGGACCGCATCTCGAGGATGTTCTCGGCCACGGGGACCTCCTTCGGGCAGGGGGTCCCGACGGCACGACGGCGCGCCGGGACCCCACCGGTGGTTCGGTGCTTCTCGCCTGCGTCAGAGCTGGCCGGACTCCACCTGCTCCGCCGTGTAGTAGCCGGAGTCGACCATGATCTCCTCGTAGTTGCTCTTCAGCACCATCTGCACCTCGAGCAGGTAGGAGGGGACGACCACCACGCCGTTGTCGTAGGTCTCGGTGTCGTTCGCCTCGGGCTCCTCGCCGTTCAGGATCGACTCGGCCGCGACGATCGCCTGCTCGGCGAGGTTGCGGGTGTCCTTGAAGATCGTGGAGGACTGGACCCCGTCGGCGATCAGCTTGATCGAGGCGATCTCGGCGTCCTGGCCGGTGACGATCGGCAGGCCCTCCTCGATGGTGGGACCGAGGCCCGCGTTCTGCAGGGCGTTGATGATGCCGCGCGAGAGCGGATCGGCCGGGGCGAGCACGCCGGCGAGCTCCTCGCCGCCGTTGTAGTGGGTGGTCAGGAGGTTCTCCATGCGCTTCTGCGCGGTCTCCTGCTCCCAGCGCTGGGTAGCGGCCTGCTCGATGTCCATCTGGCCCGAGAGGACCTTCAGGGTGCCCTCGTCGAAGTAGGGCTGCAGGGTGTCGATCGCGCCCTTCCAGAACAGGTGGGCGTTGTTGTCGTCCAGCGAGCCGGCGAACAGCTCGACGTTCAGCGGGCCCTCGGGAGCATCGGCCGCGGGCTCGAAGGACTCGTCGAGCATTCCCAGGCCGAACAGGAGCGCGTTGGCCTGGTTCACGCCCACCTTGTAGTTGTCGAAGGTGACGTAGAAGTCGACGTTCTCGTTGTCGGTGAGCAGGCGGTCGTAGGCGATCACGGGGATCCCCGCGGCCTCGGCGGCGTCGAGCTGCGAGGAGAGCGAGGCGCCGTCGATCGAGGCGATCAGCAGCACGGAGACGCCGGAGTTGATCATCTGGTCGATCTGCTGCTGCTGGGTGGGGATGTCGTCGTCGGCGTACTGCATGTCGACGGTGAAGCCCTTGTCCTCCAGGCCCTTCTTGATGTTGTTCCCGTCGGCGACCCAGCGCTCGTAGGTCTGGGTCGGCATGGCGACGCCGACGGTCTGGTCCTCGGGGGCGGCGTCGGGGTCGGGGCCGCCGGAGCCGGCGCCGGTCCCGCCGCAGGCCGCGAGGCCGAGCGCTGCCGCGGCGGCGGTGCCGCCCAGGATGAAGCTTCTGCGGTTGTGCATGGATCTCTCCTCGTCGAAATCTCCGCCCGCTCCCCTCATCGGGAGCGGGACACCGCGTGCGGCACATCGGCTCCCTCGGGCACCTTCGCCGTGGGGACCGGCCGTTCGTCGGCGTGGACGTCGGGCCGACAGCGGCCCCGCGTCCGATTCGACCGATGCCCTCGATGGCATCGGTCGCCAGGATGATAACGTTCACATCGAGTCGCGTGTCAACCGACACCGGCCGCGCCGCGGGTCACGATGCCGCAACGCCGCCGATCGCGCCCCGCGCCGCACCTTGCCGGGAGCGCCCGTCACCACTGCCCGCCGAGCTCGGACCGGGCGATCCGCGCAGGTCATCGCCCTGTAGAGTGCCGCTCCACCGACCGTCCGCGAGGAGGACGCCATGAGTCCAGCGACGCGCCGCCCGTCGATGGCCGACGTCGCAGGCCGCGCCGGGGTCTCGTACCAGACGGTCTCCCGCGTGCTCAACCAGCCCGGCATCGTCCGCCCCGAGACCCGGGAGCGGGTGCTCGCGGCGATCGCGGAGACCGGCTACACCCCGAACCGCGCCGCCCGCGCCCTGAAGACCACCCGCTCCTCGCAGATCGGCCTGCTCACCGATGGCTCCTCGCTGTTCGGCCCCTCCGAGACGGTCACCGCGATCGAGGCCGCAGCCCGCGAGGCTGGCTACTCGGTGCTGCTGACGACGGTCCGCCCCGGGGACCCTGCGGGGGCCACGCCGGGCGCCGAGCTGATCGGCTCGGGCGTCGACGGGATCCTCGTGGTCGCGGCGCACGAGGGGATGCAGCCGGTGGTCGCGGCGGCGGCCTCCACGATTCCCGTCCTCGCCGTCTCCGCGCAGCCCCCTGCGACCGCGTCCACCCAGGTCGTGGGCGTGGACCAGCGCCTCGGCGCGCATGCGGTGGTCGAGCACCTCGCACGCACGGGCGTGCGCTCGGTCGCCCACCTGGCCGGCCCGACGGACTGGTACGACGCCCGCGCCCGCCTCGACGGCTTCCGCGAGGCGACCGCGGAGCTGGGCCTGGACGGGACGACGACCGCGCCCGGCGACTGGACGCCGAGGTCCGGGTACGAGCTGACGCGCGCCCTGCTCGCGGGCGGCGTGCCGGAGGCGATCTTCGCGGCGAACGACATGATGGCGATCGGGGCGCTGCACGCGCTGCACGAGCACGGCGCGCGCGTGCCGGTGGACGTCGCCGTGGCGGGCTTCGACGACACCGTCGGCGCGGAGTACCTGCTCCCCTCGCTGACCACGGTCTCCCAGCCCTTCGCGGAGCTGGGCCGGCTCGCGCTGCACCGGCTGCTGGAGCTGCTGGAGGATCCGGAGGATCCCGGCCCTTCCCCGCCGCCCCTGTCGCCGCGCCTGGTGGTGCGCCGCTCGACCCGCCCCGAGCGGACCCACTGAGCGCCGCTGTCCGGGAGTCGGGCTCTGCGATGTGAACGTTGACAGAGCGGTCGAAGACCTGGTTCAGTGATCCCATGACGCACGCTGACGTGTCCCCCGCCCAGTCCTCCTCCCCCGCACCCGGAGGGGAGGACGCCGCGGCCCTGATCGCCGAGGGCGGCGCCCACCTCGGGATTGAGCTGGGCTCCACCCGCATCAAGGCCGCCCTGGTCGACGGCACCGGCGCGGTGCTCGCCACCGGCTCCCATGCCTGGGAGAACGAGCTGGTGGGCGAGATCTGGACCTACTCGCTGGACGCGGCGTGGGCGGGGATCAGCGACTGCTACGCCGACCTCGCCCGCGAGGTGCGCGCGCAGCACGGCGTCGAGCTCACGACCCTCGGCGGCCTCGGCATCTCCGCGATGATGCACGGCTATCTCGCGCTCGACGCGGACGGCGAGCAGCTCGCCGAGTTCCGTACCTGGCGCAACACCTTCACCACTGAGGCCGCGGCGCTGCTCAGCGAGACGCTCTCGCAGAACATCCCGCTGCGCTGGAGCATCTCCCACCTCCTGCACGCCGTGCAGCAGGGCGAGGAGCACGTGGAGCGCCTCGACTTCCTCACCACCCTCGCCGGCTACGTGCACTGGAAGCTCACCGGGAAGAAGGTGCTCGGCGTCGGCGATGCGAGCGGCATGTTCCCGATCGGCGCCTCGGGCGACTCCTTCGACGCCGAGCTGCTCGAGCGCACCGCCGCTCTCGACCCGATCGCCGCGATGCCCTGGTCGCTGCCGGACCTGCTGCCCGAGGTGCTCGTCGCCGGGCAGGACGCCGGGCACCTCACAGAGGAGGGCGCGGCCCTCCTGGACCCGACGGGGACGCTGCAGCCCGGGGCCATCACCGCCCCGCCTGAGGGCGACGCCGGCACCGGCATGGTCGCCACCCAGGCCGTCGAGCCCCGCACCGGCAACGTCTCGGCCGGCACCAGCGCCTTCGCGATGGTCGTCCTCGAGCGCCCGCTGTCCGGGCCGCGCGAGGAGATCGACCTGGTCACCACGCCGTCGGGCCACCCGGTCGCGATGATCCACACGAACAACTGCACCACCGACCTCGACGCCTGGTTGGGCCTGTTCTCGCAGTTCGCGGAGCTCCTCGGCGCACCGCAGTCCGCCGAGGACCTCTACGGGACGCTGTTCTCCGCGGGGGCCGACGGGGACGCCGACGCCGGCGGCGTGCTGACCTACAACTACGTCTCCGGCGAGCACCAGACCGGCGTCGCCTCCGGCCGCCCGCTGCTGGTGCGCGAGCAGTCCGCCCGCTTCACGCTCGAGAACTTCATGCGCGCCCAGCTCTACGGCGCCTTCGGGGCCCTCGCCGTGGGGATGGACGCGCTGCTGAAGGACGAGGGCGTGCGGCTGGACGTGATGTACGCCCACGGCGGCATCTTCCGCACCCGGGGCGTCGCCCAGCAGGTGCTCGCCGACGCGCTCGGCGTGCCGGTCGCGCTCGGCGAGTCGGCCGGCGAGGGCGGCGCCTGGGGCATGGCGCTGCTCGCCGCACACACCGCCCGCACCACCGCGGCCGACGGGGCCGCCGGGGCCGCCGGCGGAGCAGACGGCGGAGCGGCCGACGGATCGGGTGCCACCGCCGCGGGTGACGCGCAGTCCCTCAGCGCCTATCTCGACGAGGTCGTCTTCGCCGGCCAGGACATCACCACCCGCTCCCCCGACGCTGCCGGCCGCGAGGGCCACACTACCTGGCTGGACGCGTACCGCGGCGGGCTCCCGCTCGCCCGCCGGGCCGGGGACCTGCTTCGCTGATCCGGCGACCGGTGCGGCGCAGGAGCAGCCCGTCGGCCGACCGCCCGCGCGACCGTCACGACCGCCTCACGATCCCAGCAGATCGGCACGTCGGGAAGCCTGCGACCTCGCCCGCCGACCGAGCGGCATCGCGCTCGGCTCCATCTGTGAACGTTGACAGCACTGCCGACCCCGCACCGGAAGGAAGTCCCATGACCCTGGTCCTGACCGACCTGCCCGACGCCGCCCAGCACGCCGTCGCCGCGACGCGCGAGCGCGTCGCCGCCCTGCACGCCGAGCTGCCCCGCAATCAGCTGGTGGTGTGGACCGCCGGGAACGTCTCCGAGCGCGTCCCGGATCTGCCGGAGGGCGTCCCCGGCCTGTTCGTCATCAAGCCCTCCGGCGTCTCCTACGACGACCTGATCCCCGAGACGATGGTGGTGTGCACCCTCGACGGCGCGAAGATCGTCGACGGCACCCCCGATGCGCTCTCCCCCTCCTCGGATACGGCCGCCCATGCCTACGTCTACGAGCACATGGACCACGTGGGCGGGGTGGTGCACACCCACTCCACCTACGCGACCGCGTGGGCCGCGCGCGGGGAGGAGATCCCCTGCGTGCTGACGATGATGGCCGACGAGTTCGGCGGCCCGATCCCCGTGGGCCCCTTCGCCGTGATCGGCGACGACTCCATCGGCCGCGGCATCGTCGAGACGCTGGAGGGCTCCCGCTCCCCCGCCGTGCTCATGCAGAACCACGGCCCCTTCACCATCGGCAAGGACGCCCGCGCCGCGGTGAAGGCCGCCGTGATGTGCGAGGAGGTCGCACGCACCGTGCACGTCTCCCGCCAGCTCGGCGAGCCGCTGCCCATCGAGCAGTCGCTCGTCGACTCCCTCTTCGACCGCTACCAGAACGTCTACGGCCAGCGCTGACACCGGCCCACCCGGCGTACGCCCCGCCGCCTGCGCCACCTTCTCCCACCGACCCGCCGCCCTTAGGGCGCACCGATCCCACTCAGAGACGAGGACGCACCATGCACAACCCCTTCGAGACCCGCGAGATCTGGTTCCTCACCGGCAGCCAGGGGCTGTACGGCCCCGAGACCCTCGAGCAGGTCGCCGCCCAGTCCCGCGAGATCGCCGAGACCCTCGACGCCGCCTCCGACATCCCGGTGCGGATCGTGTGGAAGCCCGTGCTCACCGACCGCGACGCGATCCGCGAGAGGGCGCTCGCCGCGAACGCGGACCCGGCCTGCGTCGGCGTCATCACCTGGATGCACACCTTCTCCCCCGCGAAGATGTGGATCCAGGGCCTCGACGCGCTGGCCACCCCGCTGCTGCACCTGCACACGCAGGCGAACGTGGAGCTGCCCTGGTCCACGATCGACATGGACTTCATGAACCTCAACCAGGCCGCGCACGGCGACCGCGAGTTCGGGTACATCGCCACGCGGCTCGGCGTGGACCGCAAGACCGTGGTCGGCCATGCCTCGGACGAGACGGTGCAGCTCAAGATCGGTCGCTGGGCCCGCGCCGCGACCGGCTGGGCGGAGATGCACTCCCTCAAGCTCGCCCGCTTCGGCGACAACATGCGCGGCGTCGCCGTCACCGAGGGCGACAAGACCGAGGCCGAACTGCGGCTCGGAGTCTCCGTGAACACCTGGGGCGTCAACGACCTCGTCGCAGTGGTAGATGCGGTGGACGACCGAGATGTCGACGCGCTCGTCGCCGAGTACGAGGAGCTCTACGACGTGGTGCCCGAGCTGCGCCGCGGCGGCGAGCGCCACGAGTCGCTGCGCTACGGCGCCCGGCAGGAGCTGGGCCTGCGCCGCTTCCTCGAGGACGGCGGCTTCGGCGCGTTCACCACGAACTTCGAGGACCTCGGCGGGCTGCGCGAGCTGCCGGGCCTGGCCGTCCAGCGCCTGATGGCCGACGGCTACGGCTTCGGCGCCGAGGGCGACTGGAAGACCGCGATCCTGGTGCGGGTCGCCGCAGTGATGGGCTACGGCCTGCCCGGCGGCGCCTCCCTGATGGAGGACTACACCTACGACATGACGCCGGGCAGCGAGAAGATCCTCGGCGCGCACATGCTCGAGGTCTCCCCCACACTCACCACCGGCAGGCCCTCGCTGGAGATCCACCCGCTGGGGATCGGGGACCGCGAGGACCCGGTGCGCCTGAAGTTCATGGCCGACGCGGGCCCCGCGGTGGTCGTGGCGCTGTCCGACATGCGCGAGCGGTTCCGCCTGGTCGCGAACGTCGTCGAGGTGGTCGAACCCGACGAGGAGCTGCCGAAGCTGCCGGTCGCCTGCGCCGTGTGGGAGCCGCAGCCGGACTTCGCCACCTCCGCCGAGTGCTGGCTGACCGCCGGCGCCGCCCACCACACCGTGATGACCACGGCTGTGGACCTGGAGGTGTGGGAGGACCTCGCCACGATCGCGGACATCGAGCTCGCGATCATCGAGGAGTCCACGACCGTGCGCTCCTTCGCCCAGGAGCTGCGCACCCACCAGGTCTTCCACCGCCTCGCCCAGGGGTTCTGAGCGCCCCGGCCGACGGCGCGGGCGGAACAGCCGACGGGAGGGCTGCCGGTTCCGTCGGCCGCGCGGGCCCGGGTGACGGCCCCCTTTTGCCGTGCGGGCCCGGCCCCGTCCGTGCGGCAGGGCCCGGCCGGCGGGCCCCGTCGGCCGGTGGTCAACAGTTTTTGCTGGCGCCAGGACTCATGCGGAGGCCCCCATGGGTCCTGGCGGTACATTTCCTGCCATGCCGGCCCGACACGCCCGCCAGCCGCGCCGCGCACGGCCTGGCCCGTGCGCCGTCCGGCACCCCGTGACCACGTCTCTCGACACCTCGGAGCGATGATGCCCACCTCGAGCACCCCCGACCCCGCCCTCCACGCCCCCGGGCTCAGCTGGTCGGGCACCGTGGACTACGGGCCGGGGCCGCTGCACGCGCCGACCTCTCTCGCCGCGCTGCAACAGCTCGTCGCCGGCAGCACGAGGCTGCGGGCGCTCGGCACCCGGCACTCCTTCTCCGAGGTCGCGGCGTCGGACGGGCCGCTGGTGACCCTCACGGCGATGCCGCCGGAGATCGGGATCGACGCCGAGGCGCGCACCGTCCGCGTCGGCGCCGGGGTGCGCTACGGCGAGCTCGCCGTCGCCGCCCATGCAGCCGGGCTGGCGCTGCCGAACATGGGATCGCTGCCGCACATCTCGGTGGGAGGGGCGAGCGCGACCGGCACCCACGGCTCCGGGAACCGCTTGCGCGCCCTGGCCTCCTCGGTGCGGGAGATCGAGCTGGTCACGGCGTGCGGGGATCTGCTGACGCTCTCGCGCGAGGCCGACCCGGACGTGTTCGACGGGGCGGTCCTCTGCCTCGGCATGCTCGGGATCCTCACGCACCTGACCCTCGACCTGGTGCCGGCCGCGCCGATGCGGCAGACGGTCCACCTCGACGTCCCCGCCGAGCGGATGGACGAGGGCAGCCTCGCGGAGATGCTCGGGGCGGGCGCGAGCGTGAGCCTGTTCCACCACTGGGACGGCCACATCGCCCAGGCCTGGGTGAAGCAGCGCGTGGACGAGGACGCGGCGCTGCCGGAGCACTGGCTCGGGGGACGACGGGCGCCGGGACCCGTGCACCCGCTACCGGGGATGCCTGCCGACTTCTGCACCGACCAGACCGGGGAGCCGGGTCCGGCGCACGAGCGCCTGCCCCACTTCCGGCTCGAGTTCACCCCGTCCAGCGGCGAGGAGATCCAGTCGGAGTACTTCGTGCCGCGTGAGCGGATCGGCGAGGCGCTCGCGGCGGTGATGCCGCTCGGGGAGCGGATCCGTCCGCTGCTGCACGCCTCCGAGGTGAGGACCGTCGCGGCCGACGAGCTGTGGCTCTCCCCCGCCCAGCACCGGGACAGCGCCTGCGTGCACTTCACCTGGAAGCAGCGGCCCGCCGAGGTCGCGGCGCTGCTGCCCGAGATCGAGGAGCGCCTCGCCCCTTTCGCGCCTCGGCCGCACTGGGGGAAGGTGTTCACGCTGGACCCGGAGGTGGTGCAGGCGCATTATCCGGACCTGGAGCGCTTCCGGGCGCTGCGGGACCGGCTGGACCCGGGCCGCGTGTTCCGCAACGGATACGTGGACCGGCTGCTCGGGGCGTGAGCGGCAGAGGTCAGCGGATCCTGCGGGACCGGAGAAGGGCCAGGCCCCCTCCGAGGAGGGCCAGGACTCCCGCTGCGAGAGCGACGACGCCGAAGACGACGCTTCGCGCGGTCACCAGGGCCCCGAGCTCCACATCGCCGCCCGTGACCTGCAGGCGGAGGTCTCCCCCGCGCCGCTGGTCACCCCTGCGGACGCCGTCGGCTTCGGCGAGGAGTTCACCCGGATCAGCCAGGAGTTCTACGTCGGGTCGAAGGACGCGCAGGCGACGGCGCAGGAGCTCCTCACTGTGCTGGAGGGCATGCAGCCGGCGCAGTGATCGTCGGCCGCCGCGGCGCCACGCAACCGGCGCGCCTGCTCGCCCGCCGAGGCGCTCAGGCAGGGCTGCCGCCCGCGCACGGACCGCTCAGAGCGGCGCGTAGCGCGAGCGCAGCACCGCGTAGACGCCGTAGAGCATCACCCCGATGCCGACGACGACCAGCAGCACAGCACCCGCGGGCAGGCTCGCCATGGTCTGGAACGCGCCGTCCAGGCCGGTCGCCTTCTCGGGGTCCGAGCCGATCGCGGCCCAGCCGAACAGGATCCCGACGACGATCAGCGCGCCGCCCTTGGCGATGTAGCCGATCACGCCGGTGACGATCACGACCATGCTGATCCGCTGGTCGCCGGGCGGGCGGAGATCGTCCTCGAAGCCCCAGCCCGCTCCCTTGACCACGTGGTATCCGCCGATCGCGAGGACGACGAGACCGATCAGGATCACCGCCCCGCGACCTGCCGCGCTGCCGAGCAGTCCCGCGGTGAGCTCGGAGGTCTGCTGCCCGGAGTCGTTGCCGCCGCCCGCGGCGAAGCGCAGCGCGGTCACCCCGAGCGCCCCGTACACCCCGGCCTTGCCGAGCGTCTTCACGACATGGGTGAGGCGCCGGCGGTCGTCGTCGGCCCATCTCGCGCCGAAGTACGCCTCGGCGAGATGCCAGACTGTCAGCGCGAGCATCGCCAGGCCACCGATCCACAGCAGCACGTTCCCGCCGGGAGCGGCGGCGACGGTGTTCAGCGCGCCGGACTGGTCGGCGTCCTGCCCCGAGTCGCCGAGGGCGACGCGCAGCGCGAACCAGCCGATGAGCACGTGCGCCAGGCCGCTCATCACGAAGCCGCCGCGGGCGATGCCCTCGAAGACGGGATGATCGGTCACGGTCTCGGCGGTGCGCTCGGCCGCCTCGGCACTGTCGCGGGCGGCGCGCCCGGCGTCCTCCAGGGGGTTCATGGCGGAACTGTACGTCGCCCCGGCCCGGTCCGCTCGCTGTCCGCCCGGGTGCTCAGCCCGCGCCTCGACAGGTCAGCCCTCCGCCCCTACCGGGCGGCCGGGTCCGCGGAGCGCACCGGCTCGAGCGCCGCGCGGGTGGATCACCACTAGGAAAGCGCTTCATCCCATCGTTGTCAACAGGTCGGTGCAAAGTTGCAGCACGCATCTGCAAGTCGGCTGGTGGGCGTTCGCCTCGTCTGTCGCCACGTGCCGTTCACCTGCCCTCCACCGTCCCCCGCTACGGTGCACGCGCCAGCCGATGCGCCAGGACGGGAGGCCCCTGTGGACGTCACGGCATGGGCGATCGCTCTGATGGAGATCCTGGGCGGTCCCGGCACCGCGCTCGTGATCGCCTCCGAGGCGCTGTTCCCGCCGATCCCCGGCGAGGTGCTGCTCCCCTTCGCCGGCGTCACCGCCGCGGCGAACGGCCAGCACGTGCTGGTGCCGATCTTCTGGACCACGCTCGGCTCCGTGCTCGGCGGGCTCGGCGTGTACGCGGTGGGGCGCGCGCTCGGGCTGCGGCGCACCACGGCTCTCGTGCGGCGCCTCCCGCTGCTCGAGGAGAAGGACGTGACCATCGCGATGCGGTTCTTCGAGCGCTGGGGCTTCCCCGCCGTGGCGCTCGCGCGCTTCGTGCCGATGGTGCGCACCTTCATCTCGGTCCCGGCGGGGATCGAGAAGATGCCGGTGTGGCTGTTCGCGCTGGCCACAGGGCTCGGCTCCGCGATCTGGAACGCGGTGTTCGTGGTCGCGGGCTACGCCTTCGGACAGGCCGGCGGCGAGGTGCTCGAGGGCTTCGTGCGGATCTACTCCTCGATCGTGGCGGGGATCGGGATCCTCGCCCTGGTCGGCCTGGCGACCCAGCGGATCCGCTCGCGGCGGGACCGGGCCGACGGGGAGGACGGAGTGACCTCCGGCGCCGATGGCGCCACGGCGACCGATTCGCGCTCTACGCTCGAAGAATGAGTCGCGCCGAGAACACCTCGCCCCGCTCCGGCCTCGCCGGGCCCGCGGCGGACGTCGGCCGCTGGTTCGCGACCGCCACCTCCCGCCCGCTGGACGGCCCGGGCCCGACCCGCGGCGGGCCGCGCCTGCCCGCCTGGGGGCCGATGGAGGGGGCGCGCTACGGGCTGCGCAGCCACGACCACGAGATCGACGAGGCGCTCGCGCTGCTGCGGGACCGGCCGGTCGCGGTGCTGACCGGGGCGGGGATGTCCACGGGCTCGGGCCTGCCGGACTACCGGGGCCGCGATGCGGTGCCCCGCTCCCCCATGACCTACCAGGAGTTCATGGGGCACGACCTCGCCCGACGCCGGTACTGGGCCCGCTCCACCGTCGGCTGGGAGCAGTTCCGCAGCGCCCGGCCCGGCCGCTCCCACCGACTGCTCGCGGTGCTGGCCCCCGCCGCCTTCCCCGTCACCGCCGTGATCACCCAGAACGTGGACGGCCTGCATGCCGCGGCGGGCTCGGATACCGTGATCGACCTGCACGGACGCCTGGACCGGGTGCGCTGCCAGCAGTGCGACGCCCTCTCCTCCCGCGCCGCCCTGCACGCCCGGATGCTCGCGATGAACCCCGAGCTCGCAGCCCGCCTGCCCGAGCTCGCGGCCGATGCCGCCCAGGCGCCCGACGGGGACGCCGAGGTCGACCGCACCAGCTCCTTCCGCTACCCGCCGTGCCCGCTGTGCGGCGGGATCCTCAAGCCCGACGTGGTCTTCTTCGGCGAGTCCGCCCGGCGGGAGGTAGTCGCCTCCGCCTTCGCCGCGCTCGAGCAGGCGCGCGCCCTGCTGGTGCTGGGCTCCTCGCTGACGGTGCAGTCGGGGCTGCGCTTCGTGCGCGCCGCTCGAAAGCAGGACAAGCCGGTGGTGATCCTCAACGACGGTCCGACCCGCGCCGATCCCGACGCGTCCCTGCGCGTCCACGGCCGCCTCGAGGACGTGCTCGCGCAGTGGGCCGGCGCCGTCAGCGCGGACCTCGGCACGGCGGGCGACGCCCCGGGCGGCGTCGAGCACGGCACCGCGAGCTGATCCGCGCGCAGGTCAGTCCTGTCGGCGCCCCTCGTCCGCATCGCGGCGGCCGCCCCGTCGGCCCCGCCCGGACCCTCAGGCCTCCCAGACGCCGGAGGTGCCGCGGCGGTGCGAACCCAGCAGGTGGGTGTCGAGGATGCCGACGGCCTCCATCAGCGCGAACATCGTCGTCGGCCCCACGAAGGCGAAGCCCTCCTTGCGCAGGGCCTTCGACAGCGCCGTCGACTCCGGCGAGCGGGTGGGGATCTCGGCGACGGTCCTCGGCGCGGGCGTCGTCCCCGGCTGGAAGGACCACACGAGGTCGACGAGCCCGCCCTTCTCCCGCAGAGCCAGGGTCGCCTTCGCGTTGGTGATGGTCGCGAGGATCTTCGCGCGGTTGCGCACGATGCCGGCGTCGGCCATGAGCCGCTCGACCTCCGCCTCGCCGTAACGGGCGACGACCTCGGGATCAAAGCCGTCGAAGGCGGTGCGGAAGGCGGGCCGCTTGCGCAGGATCGTCGCCCAGGACAGCCCGGCCTGGAAGGCCTCGAGGCTGATCCGCTCGTACATGCCCTGCTCGTCGCGGACGGGCATGCCCCACTCGGTGTCGTAGTACTCGCGCAGCATCGGGTCGCTCGCCGCCCAGGCGGGGCGGGCCAGACCGTCCTCGCCGATCACGACGTCGGGGTCGGGGCCGGTGCGGGGGTCGGGCGCGGTCATGCGGTCCTCTCCAGGCTCAGCAGGGCGGTCTTCGCGTCGAGGCCGCCGATGTAGCCGCCGAGCGCGCCGTCGGTGCGCAGCACGCGATGGCACGGCACGACGATCGGCAGCGGGTTGGTGGCGCACGCGGTGCCGACGGCGCGGACGGCCCGCGGGCTGCCCACGAGCTCGGCGATCTCCTTGTAGGAGCGGGTGGAGCCGTAGTCGATCTGCGGCAGGACGCGCTGGACCTTCTCGCGGAAGCCGGTGGACAGGGCGCGGTCCAGCGGCAGGTCGAAGCGGCGGCGGGTGCCGGTGAAGTACTCCTCCAGCTCGGCGGCCGCCTCGTCGAGCCGGCCCGGCGCCTCCAACATGCGGGGGCTGACCCTCGACGCGAGGGCGGCGAGCACGGCGTCGAAGCCCTCGCGCTCGAAGGCGACGCGGACCAGCCCCTGCGCGGTCGCGGCGAGCAGAAGGGGGCCGACGGGGGTGTCGAGCGTGCGATAGGCGATCTCGACGAGGCCGGCGTCGTCGGCCTGCTGCACGAGGCGGGCGCGGAGTCCTGCCAGGGCCGGGTCGGGGAGCGGGAAGAGCGCCTCCCGCTCGTTCGTCGTGAGGTGCTCGGGGAGGCTCGGGGTATCGGTCATCGCGCGGCTCCTTCCGTGTCATCGCCTGCGGCGAAGGTCCGTCGCAGGGCTCGGATGCCGTCGGCCGAGGCGCGGCGGACGGCCTCGGTGCTCCCGCCGATCAGGGCGGCGGTCTCGGCGTGCGGGAGTCCGCCGAGGTAGTGATAGGTGACAGCTAGCCGCTGCCGCTCGGGCAGGGCCGCGACGGCGTTCCAGACCCCGTCGTCCCGGCCGGGGTTCCCGCGGCGGGAGGTCCGCTCGGGCAGGTCGTCCGTGGGCACGGCGTGCCGGGCCCGGCGGCGGGTGACGTCGATGGCCTTGCGGTGCGCGACGCGCACCAGCCAGGCCTCGACGTTGGTGTCCTCCGCGAGATCGGGCCAGGAGGTCAGCGCCGCCAGGAACGTCTCCGCCCAGGCGTCCTCGGCGTCGGGTCCCGGGCCGAGCACGGCGCAGCACACCCGCAGCACGGTGGGGCCGTGCCGCTGGACCGCGGTCTCGTAGGGGATCTTCATGGTCATCACCCTGCAGACGCGCGGGCGGCCGGGGATGTGAGGTCCGGGTCCGATAGAGGCGCGGAGGGCGGGCCTTCGAGCGGCGTCGACCCCCGCGGCGACGACCGCGAGTGCTCCCCCGCCGGCGGCGTCACTGCGGCGCGCCCTGGCCGCTGACCAGCACCGTCGCGAGCGCGCGCAGGGACGCGGGGCCGACGCGGCGGAACTCGAGGCGGGGGTCCTCGACGCCGGGGTCGAGGGCCTCCATGGTGAGCATCCCGTCGGCGGTCGCGTAGGCACTGACCTGCTGGACGGTCCCGTCGGCCGTGCGCACACGGGTCAGGACGGTCAGCGCCCGGGTCTCGGCGAGCTGCGCGGCGAGCGGATGGGCGGGCAGCTCCGAGCCGCGCACGTGGACGCTCCCGCCTTCGGTGTCGGACTCGGCATCGGCGGCGGGATCGGCGAGGCCCGCGGGGTCGAGGAAGGCGGCCAGACGCGCGGCGGCCTCCGCGGGGTCCAGCACCGTGAAGCGGTGGAGGCCGTCGGCCGTCGTCTCCTCCCCGAGCACCCCGCCGGGGTGGCTGTAGCAGTGCAGGCGATGGACCTGCGGCCCGGCCTCGGTGCGAACGGTCCGCTCGGCGGTGGTGAACGACTCCGCGGTGCGACGCAGCACGAGGCAGCCGGAGATCTCGGGGACGGCCCGCCAGCGCGGCCCCTTCTCGTGCCGGGCGGTGCGGGTGAGGACCTGACCGCCGGCGATCATGCCGCGCAGCGCGACGGCCGCGGCGACGCGCCGCTGCTCGGGATGCGCGTCGAGCCAGGGCAGCGCCACGAACTGGCGGCGCTCGTAGCCGTCGAGCGCGGCGATCTGCTCATCGCTCAGGGTCACCACCGGCACGGGTTCCTGGGCGGCCGACGGGTCGGTCCGGCCGCCGTCGTCCTGTGCGGAGGGCGGGTCGGGCTGGACGACATCGTCCTGTGAGACCGACGGGTCGGGTCGGACGGCGGCGGGCGGGCCGGAGGGGCGAGGCAGGCCATCCGGTCCCGTCGCCTCCCCTCTCCGCACCCGTTCGAGCAGGTCACGCGCGGCGGCGACGTCCTCGGCGGTGTACTGCAGCGGCGCGGTCGGATCGGTGCCGCCGATCCCGGCGGGGAGGTCGGGGATCCGTGTCGACGCATCGGTCGATGCGTCAGGGGCGGGGGACGCCGGGGTCGCGCTCATCCCCCGAGGCTATCGGGGGCCGCAGGTTCTGCGCCGCTGAGGACTCATCTCGTCGCCGGCACGGGTCCTCAGCGGTGCAGAACCTCGGCTCCGGCCCTCGGTGCAGGGCCGCACCAGCCACCGCCGCCCCGGACCCCGGCCGGCCAGGTTCTGTGCCGGTGGCGACTCATGTCGCGGCGTCCATGAGTCGTCCCGGGCGCAGAAGGTCGGGGGAACGCTCGCGCGCCGGGGCATGCGAACGCGCGGCATGACGCCCGCGCGTCCCGTCAGACGCAGGGCGAGGTGACGTCCGCGCGACCGGGGCCGACAATGGGGAGGACCCCGCCGTCGGACGAAGGAGCCCGCCCATGACCGCCACCGCCGTCGTCGACCTCAACGCCGACCTCGGGGAGGGCTTCGGCGACTGGTCGATGGGGGACGACGCCGCGATGCTCGAGGTCGTCACCACCGCGAACATCGCCTGCGGCGGCCACGCCGGTGACGGCTCGACGATGCGCGCCGCCTGCCGGGCCGCCGCCACACGCGGCGTCGCGATCACCGCGCACGTCGCCTATCCGGATCTGCAGGGCTTCGGCCGCCGCTTCCTCGACATCGACCCGGACGACCTCACGGACCAGGTGGTCGTCCAGGCCGGGGCGCTGCAGGCGATGGCCCGCGCGGAGGGGACGAGCGTGGGCGGGGTGAAGCCGCATGGTGCCCTGTACAACGCGCTCGCCCGTCACGAGGCGCAGGCCGGCGCGGTGGTGCGGGCGCTCGGCGAGCTCGGCGGCCTGCCCCTGGTGGCGGCGCCCGGCGCCGTGGTCGTCCCCGCGGCGGAGGCGGCGGGCCTGCCGGTGGCGCTCGAGGGCTTCGCCGATCGCGCCTATCTCCCCGACGGCACCCTCACCCCGCGCACGCGGCCCGGCGCCGTGCTCACCGACCCCGAGGCGGTCTCGGCCCAGGCGCTGTCGATCGCGACCGAGGGCGGGGTGCGCGCGGCCGACGGCACCTGGGTCGATCTGCCGGTGCGGTCGCTGTGCCTGCACGGGGACACCCCCGGCGCCGTCGAGCTCGCCCGGGCGGTGCGGGCCCGGCTCGCGGAGGCGGGCGTGGACCTCAAGGCTGCGCTGTGAGGGACGGGGCAACGGACACCCTCCCTCCCCCGCTGCGCGTGCACCGCGCCGGGGAGACGAGCATCCTCGCCGAGTATCCCGACACCCCCGCCGTGCTCGCCGCGGCCGCGGCCGTGCGCGCCCTCTCCCCCGCACACCTGCTGGAGCTCGTCCCCGCCGAGCGCACACTGCTGCTGCACGGCGCGGCGCCGCGCGACGTGCGCCCCTTCGCGGACCTGCTCTCGCAGCTCCGCCGCTCCCCGCACGAGGACAGCGGCGGCGGCGAGACCAGCATCGGCATCGTCTACGACGGCGAAGACCTGGAGGAGGTCGCGGAGCTGCTCGGGATGAGCACGGACGCGCTGATCAGCGCGCACTCCCGAGCGACATGGACGGTCGCCTTCGGCGGCTTCGCCCCCGGCTTCCCCTATCTCGTCGCCGGCGATCCCCACGAGGCGTCCGGCCCGCCCTGGGAGGTGCCGCGCCGCGCCGAGCCCCGCACGTCGGTGCCCGCGGGCGCCGTCGGCCTCGCCTCCCGCTACTGCGGCATCTACCCTCGCCCCTCCCCCGGCGGCTGGCAGCTGATCGGACGCAGCGACGCGCCTCTGTTCGACGTGCACCGGGAGCCGCCCGCACTGCTCAGCCCGGGCACGCGCGTGCGCTTCACGCCGCAGCGCGCCGCCTCCCGTCCGACGGCCGCGACCGCCGCGGCC